>JAYEHT010000001.1:0-6460 GCA_034659655.1 Candidatus Aerophobota bacterium
CAGGATACTATTGACTTATCTGGGAGTTATCAGTATACTGAGCTTAGCTGCGGGTTACTGCTTTTCCATAATATAGCGATAGAATGAAGAGGAAATAAAAACAGATAAAAAGGGGGTGAAGAGAGATGGTTAAAAAAATAATAAAAGAAGTTTTGTTACTATTTCTAATATTAGGTTTTTGGATTAATTATACAGCCTTTAGTCAAACAGAAAAACCTATTCCTAACTATCAAACTATTTACGATTCGATGGTAACTATGAAAAATGTTCTGGCAGGACAACTAAATGAAGCTAACGTGTCCTTTAGTTATATACCTGGATTCGGTAGTATTTTTATCTGTGAAGTCCAGGGAAATTTAGAGAAAATAATTGAACAAGAAACAGAATTAATAAAGTCTTTTGAACCTCTACTTAAAATAGAGGACAAAGAGAGTATATGTGTGGTCATAAAATATGAGGGCAAGCCCAAAAAAGAAGAATATGTAATTGTAGCTCCTAAAATGAGTATTGCTGATGTAGAGGGATGGAAGATTTTTAGCTCCGGGATTGGGACATCTGCGCAGTCGATACAGATAATCGAGGATATCACTCCTGAGAAAGTATACAGCTTGATTCAGTCATATCGTCAAGGTTGTTCTTGTCGCATGAAAAATTTTGGTATTATCGACGTTCGAACTCCCGAGGAATACGCGAATGGACACATAGAAAATGCAATCAATTTAAACTACTATTCTAAAACTTTTAGAGATGAGCTCGATAAACTCGATAGAAGTAAAACATATTTTATTTATTGTCGAAGTGGAATCCGTAGTAAAAAGGCTTTAAACATAATGAAAGAACTTGGTTTTACAAAAGTTTATAACATGTTGGGAGGAATTACTCAATGGGAAGCTAAAGGATTGCCGACTACAAAATAGGGTTAAATACTCAGTAAAGTACTACCCATGGAATGAATAGATAACATGATTGAAATTTTTCAGACCTGGTAGAAGGTATATATGAAATGAAAGTTAAGGTGAAGTTCTTCGCATCACAAAGAAAAGCGGTAGGTAAGAGCGAGCTTGAAATTAACTCAGAGGAAAAAATAACAATTAACAGGTTACTAGAAATGCTAATAACTGAGTACCCTGAATTAAAGAAATTAGCCAAATTCACAATAGTCTCGCTTAATTACAACTTCGCAAATGGAAGTGAATTGCTAAAAGATGGCGATGAAGTTGCACTATTTCCGCCGGTGGGAGGTGGCTAAGATGATTGAAATTACAAATGAAGATTTTTCAGTTAATGAAATAGTTGAAAGGATGAAGTCCCCAGAAATTGGGTGTGTAGTAACTTTTGTAGGCACAGTTAGAAGCACATCTCCACAGGGCCCTGTAGAGACCGTGGAGATTGAATCGTATACAGAAATGGCCAGAGAAAAATTATCAGAATTAGTAGAGCATGTAAAAAAGTATTTTGAAATCGCCGATGTGTCTATAATTCACCGTGTAGGAAAATTGGAGATTTCTGAAAATATAGTTTGCATCGCAGTCTCTGCGGTACATAGGAAAGATGCATTCAAAGCGTGTGAGTGGTTGATTAATGAGCTAAAGAAATGTGTGCCTATCTGGAAAAATGAGATCTTTACTAAAATTGTAGAAAATACGAGATTGGTCGAAATTCTAAAGTCTCCTGAGGGAAGTAAAATCCTTGCAAAACATAATTTGCCTTGCTTGCACTGTCCGATGGCTACCTATGAGATAGGTACGCTAAAAATTGGAGAAGTTGCAAAAATGTATGGAATTAATATCAAAAACTTGCTGAAAGACTTAAACAAAAATATAAGGAAGTCTCGGTAATGTCAAACAAAAAATATGTACATGTTGCCGGTCAAAGCAATAGATAACATAGTATATACGCCGTAGGCTAATATTCTTGTCCTTTAGTTGCAGCCTCGTATATACTGGAAACCTTAGGCGACATTGCGCGGGTGTATTTAAATTAGAGATGTTAACCTATTATGATGAAACATTCACTAAAAACAGGATTTAGCTTTGGTTTAACCTCAGGAATAATCACAACGCTTGGACTAATTGTAGGTTTACATTCTGGCACCCATTCAAAGCTTGTGATTATCGGTGGTATATTGATAATAGCAATAGCTGATGCATTATCAGATGCATTGGGCATTCATATTTCTGAAGAATCTAAAAATAAGTACACTACGAAAGAAATATGGGAATCAACAATCTCCACTTTTGCCACTAAATTTGTTTTCACGATGACATTTGTTATTCCTATTCTGTTGCTTCCACTTACAACAGCGATTATCGTGAGTATAATTTTTGGGCTGTCTCTATTAGGAATTTTTAGTTTTTACATCGCTAAAGAGCAAAAAATAAAACCTTGGAAAGTAATTATGGAACACTTACTCATTGCATTAGTAGTTATAAGTATAACACATTACGTCGGTAATTGGATCAGATCAACATTTGGTTAGGCGCCCTCGCGGCTTTCGTTTACTTGCTCAGTTGGTACTATCGCACTTGACAAAGGCTCCAAAACCTATTTCGCTAATCCTCTTCATTAACTGGGTAATTAAACCTTTTGCGATGGGGACAAATGTCCCAATAGTAAGAGTTATAAAAGATAACAGGTAAGTCTTACTAAAAAATATTGAGACATTGTAGTAGGCAGGATTTCCTGAAAAGAGGAGGGCTAAGCTTTATAGAAGCTAATCTACTACTTACATTCACTCTTTTAGGAAAACTAACCTATTACTTTAATTAAGTGGCGAGAAGGAGGGTTAAATGAAGATAAAAGTCAAATTTTTCACTATTTTTAGGGAATTAAGTAGGATAGATAAGATCGAGCTTTCCTTCCCTCAAAACGCTACAGTAGGGGATGCCCTGGAAAGAATAGCTGAGGATTTTCCAAAACTTAAAAAATGGATACCCCAAAATGGCGAAATAAGTGACTATGTTTATGTGTCACTCAATGGAAAGTATGGAGGGTCTGAAACCCAACTAAAAAGTGATGATGAAATAGCCCTATCCCCCTCCTATAGGAGGGGGATAAAATGCTAAACGAGAAGGAATTAATAAGGTATGATCGTCAGATAATGATATTTGGAAAAAATGCACAGGAGAAATTAAAGAAAGCAAAAGTAGCCACAGTGGGGATAGGAGGTTTGGGATCAGCTATTAGTATATACCTGACAGCAGCGGGGGTGGGGCACCTGCTTTTAATTGATGAGCAGAAGCCGGAGCTGAGCAATTTAAATAGACAGATTCTTTATGGGGAAGAAGATGTAGAGAAAAGAGCAAAAACTATCTCTGCTAAAGAGAAACTTAATCAATTGAATTCAGAGGTAAAAATAGAAACATATTCCAAAAGAATTTCCAGAGAAAATATAGAAGACCTTCTGGATGACGTAGATATAGTCGTAGATGCTCTCGATAACTTTGAAACAAGATATTTATTGAACGAATTTTGTGTTAAAGGTAGAATGCCACTCGTACATGCTGCCGTTGAAGGTTTCCATGGTCAAATTACCACTATAATACCGGGAAAAACGCCCTGTCTGAGGTGTCTATTTCCCAATCCCCCCAGAGAAATAAAATTCCCCATAATCGGGGTAACTGCTGGTTTTTTTGGAATCTTAGAAGCAAATGAGGTTTTAAAATTAATTACTGGATATGGAAACAACTTGATAGGTAAGCTTTTTATTTATGATTTATCTCGAAATGAAGGAGAATGGATAGATATCAGACCAAATCCCTCCTGTCCTCTATGTAGTAACCTCCATATAAGTGAATATTAAAGGAGAGTATAAAGCGATTTTTAGAGGTCTCACCCCATAATTTGACAGATTCTAAAAGATTATTTATAATATGGTTGTTCTTTAATTAACTGAAATAGTGATTCTCCGAGCTAAACTCCCTAAAGAAAGAGTTTAAATGAACTTCCCATGGGGTTTAGCCGATAGGGTAGAGCAGGAAAACTGCTTTGCCTCCCATCCTTGGAAAGGAGAGCGGAAATTAGTTTTTATTTTCTTGAGGGCTAATATGAAATAAAGCCAGTCTCTTTTCAAGTGAGAGAGACTGGCTTTTTTTGTTAGAGGGTAACATCAAAGAGGAGAAAAGCAGGGTTAAAGGATTAGAGGATTAAAGGATTAGAGGGAAAAAAGGAATAGATATTTTTGACAATATCAAAGAAGGAAAGAAAAAATGAGAGGGATTTTAATGATAATATCAATTTTAATAGGATCAACTTTAGTTTTTACGAATCTTGCTTCTGCAGAAGAGATTTCGGGAAAGGTGATTATCTTCCATGCCGGTAGCTTAGCAGTTCCTTTTGTCCAGATGGAAAAAGAGTTTGAAGCTATCTATCCAGAAGTAGATATTTTAAGAGAATCAGCGGGTAGTCGGAGATGCGCGCGTAAAATTATTGAGTTGGATAGAGAATCTGATATTATAGCTTCTTCTGATGTTACGGTTATCGATACTCTTTTAATTCCTGAGTTTGCTGATTGGGATATACATTTTGCTAACAATCAACTGGTGCTCTGTTATGCTGAGGAGAGTAGATATGCAGACAAAATTAATAAAGATAATTGGTATGAGATTCTTATCAAGGAAGGAGTTCAATGTGGACATTCTGACCCCAATGTAGACCCTTGCGGATATCGGGCAGTAATGGTGATGCAATTGGCAGAAAAATATTACAAGATACCAAGCCTATTTAAAAAATTGCAGGCGAGCATACCTCAAAGGAACATTCGTCCCAAATCTGTGGAGTTAATTGCTTTACTGGAGGCGGGTGCTTTAGATTATGCTTTTGAGTACCGCTCTGTCGCTGTGCAGCACAATTTGAAATTTGTGGAACTCCCTCCTCAAATTAACTTGAGCAGCGCAGAGTATGATGATTTCTATAGAAATGCTTCTGTAAAAGTTAGGGGGAAAGAACCGGGGACTTTTATTACCAAAAGAGGAGCTTCTATAACTTATGGAGTGACCTTACTTAGAAATGCTCCTCATAGAAGAGGAGCTATTAAGTTTTTAAAATACCTTCTCGACTCAGAAAAAGGCTTAAAAGTCTTAAAACAGTCTGGTCAGCCTCCAATTATACCTCCCATAGCAAGATTTAATGTGGATAAGATACCCGAAGAGCTGCAATCTATAGTAAAATGAAACAAAAAAAAGATTGGTTTATGGGATTTACACTGGTTTGTGGATTTTTAATTCTGGGTTTTATTTTATTACCTCTCATTAAAATGGTCATTTCAACTGATATAACCAGCTTAAAAGATGCTATATCCGAAAAAGAGGTCCGTGCCTCAATCTGGCTGAGTATATATGCCTCTACTTTAGCTTCAATTATCTCCTTTTTAATAGGAACTCCCTTTGCTTATTTTATGGCTCGGAAGCAGTTTATAGGAAAAAGATTGGTAGAAAGCCTCATTGACCTGCCAATAGTGATACCTCATACTGTAGTCGGAATTGCTTTATTGGGTATAGTAGGAAGAAACTTCTTGGTGGGTAAGATACTGTATCAATTGGGGATTAGAATGATAGGGAGTGTTCCCGGAATCATAGCTGTTCTCACCTTTGTGGGAATGCCTTTTTATATAAATACAGTTAAAGGACGTTTTGAAGGCATTTCTCCTCGCCTGGAAAATGTTTCCAGGAGTCTGGGAGCTTCTTCAGCGGCTACTTTTTTAAGAATCACCTTTCCTTTAGCCTGGAGGAGTGTTATTGCAGGAATGATTATGTGTTGGGCACGGGCTATAAGTGAGTTTGGAGCTGTTATCATTATTGCTTACCATCCTATGATTGCACCTGTGCTTATCTACGAGAGATTTGAAGCCTTTGGACTTAATTACTCTCGACCGGTAGCTGTATGGTTGATTATTATCTGTTTATCTATGTTTATACTCTTGCGCCTTGTAACTATACCCAAAAAGGAAAACAGATGATCACTATTAAGGATTTATATGTTCAACTACCTGAATTTTCTTTAGAAGGGGTTAGCCTTTCCTTAAATAAAGGTGAATTTTTTGCTCTGATAGGTCCCACAGGAGCAGGGAAAACTCTCCTTTTAGAGACAATAGCAGGATTGCTTCCTGCTAAAAAGGGCCAGATATGGATAAAGGGAAAGGAGGTCACTCACCTTTCTCCTGAAAAAAGGGGAATCGGCATTGTTTATCAAGATTATGCTTTATTTCCTCATCTTACAGTTAAACATAATATTGAATACGGACTCCATTTCAATAGAGAAAGAGGAGAAGGTGTTAAAAAGGACTTTAACTGGCTAATAGAAAGATTAAATTTGACTCATCTTCTTAACCGCTACCCTGATACCTTGAGTGGGGGAGAAAAACAGCGGGTAGCTTTAGCCCGGGCAATGATTATTAAACCTTCCTTGCTCTTATTAGATGAGCCATTGAGTGCTTTAGACCAGAATTTTCGAGAAGAGATCC
>JAYEHT010000002.1:0-6228 GCA_034659655.1 Candidatus Aerophobota bacterium
GCTCCTAACTAAGAGTAGATAATTTTATATCCACAGCGATAAAATAGGATAATACAGGCCAATTTTCGAAAATCCTTGATATCACTGGTAATAAAGCTTTAATTTTTTCTATTGGCGAAAGTCAGGTATCAAGATGAATTTTACCAAAACACTAAATTATCGGTAAAATTTCTTAATTTCTTTTGAAAAAAATTAAAAAGTTGTTAATAGTATCAATTGCGTAGAGAGGGTTTTTCACATCTCTCCTTGGAGTGATAAAGTTTCGTTGTTTTTCTTAGTTCTCAATTCTTAATTCTGTTTTTCTCCCTTGACCTTCCCTTTAAATATCATAATATATAGAGGTAGGAAGGGATTTTTATAAAAATAATCTTATTGTAACTAATCAGAAGGAGTTAATAATTATGGAACAGAATAATTTTACTTTGAAAGCTCGGCAAGCTTTACAAAATGCAAAAAATATAGCTGATGAGCATCACCATCAACAGATAGACTCTCCTCATCTTCTGTTAGCCTTAATAAGGGAAGAGGAGGGGATAGTTAAGCCTATTTTAAAAAAATTAGAAGTGGATATAAATTATCTTGAACAATTGGTGGAAGAGAAAATTAAAAGGATGCCTCAGGTTTATGGAGAAACCGCTTCTCAGATTTATATTACAAACCAGCTATCTCAGGTTCTTCAAAGAGCTCAGGATGAGGCAAAAAAGATGAGAGATGAATATGTAAGCACCGAACATCTCATTTTAGCCCTTAGCGAGGAAGAGGGGATGAGCGAGACCCTGGCAAGGGCAGGGGTGAGTAAAAGTAACCTTCTTAATGCACTTAAAGACCTCAGGGGAACTCATCAGGTAACAGATGCTAATCCTGAGGAGAAATATCAGGCATTGGAAAGGTTTACCCGGGATTTAACCAATTTAGCGCAAAGAGACAAATTAGACCCTGTTATTGGGCGGGATGAGGAGATTAGGAGGGTTATTCAGATTCTCTCCCGTAGAACAAAAAATAATCCGGTGTTGATTGGTGAGCCAGGGGTGGGTAAAACAGCTATTGCAGAGGGATTGGCTCGGCGAATTGCAGCCGATGATATTCCCGAGAGCTTAAAAAATAAGCGCCTTTTAGCCCTGGATATGGGCTCTCTTTTAGCGGGAACAAAATATCGTGGTGAGTTTGAGAACCGTCTGAAAGCAGTTCTAAGGGAGATTCAAAACTCCTCTGGCGGGGTTATCCTTTTTATTGATGAACTCCACACAGTAGTAGGAGCAGGAGCGGCTGAAGGAGCGATGGATGCCTCTAATATACTTAAACCTGCTCTGGCGCGAGGAGAGCTGCGTTGTATTGGAGCAACCACTCTTGATGAGTATCGGGAGCACATTGAAAAAGATGCCGCTCTTGAAAGGCGCTTCCAAATTGTCTATATTACTGAGCCAACAGTAGATGATACTATCTCTATTTTGCGCGGTTTAAAGGAACGTTATGAGGTTTATCATGGGGTGCGCATTCAGGATTCAGCTTTAGTGGCCGCGGCTGCTCTTTCACATAGATACATTACCGACAGGTACCTGCCCGATAAGGCTATAGATTTAGTTGATGAGGCCGCAGCAAGAATGAGGATAGAAATTGATAGTATGCCCGAAGAACTGGATGATGTCTCCAGGAGAATTAGACAATTAGAGATTGAGCAGGCAGCTGTGAAAAAGGAGAAGGATAAAAATGCACATTCTCGCTTGAGAAAGATTGAAGAAGAGATGACAGAGCTTAAGGAACAGGAGGCTCACATAAGAGCTCAATGGGAATTAGAAAAAGAAGAGATTCGGAAGATTCGTCAGTTGAAACAGAGGATAGAAGAGACAACTCTGGAGGAGAAAAGAGCTGAAAGAGAAGGGAATTTAGCCAGGGCGGCTGAGCTCCGCTACGGGGTCTTGATTGAGCTGAGGAAAAAATTGGAAGAGGAGAATAAGAAGCTTCAAGAGCTGCAAAGAGATAAAAAAATACTTAAAGAAGAAGTGGATGAAAATGATATAGCAGAGATAATTTCTGGATGGACAGGAATTCCTGTAGCGCAAATGCTGGAAGGGGAAGTAGAAAAACTGTTAAAAATGGAAAAGAGGCTGAGTCAGAGAGTAGTAGGGCAGGATGAGGCTATCCGCGCTGTTTCTGATACTATTCGTCGGGCAAGAGCAGGTATTCAAGACCCGAATCGCCCTTTGGGCTCTTTTATCTTTTTAGGACCTACAGGCGTAGGAAAGACAGAGTTAGCCAGAGCCTTAGCGGAGTTTCTTTTTGATGATAAGCGGGCTTTGGTGAGAGTTGATATGAGTGAGTATATGGAGAAGTATTCTGTATCTCGCTTAATTGGAGCACCCCCGGGATATGTCGGATATGAGGAAGGAGGACAACTCACCGAAGAGGTAAGGAGAAGACCTTATTCTGTAATCTTATTGGACGAGATTGAAAAAGCTCATTCTGAGGTCTTTAATGTTTTTTTGCAGTTGTTAGATGATGGTCGTTTGACAGATGGCCATGGCCGGGTAGTAAATTTTAAGAATACAGTTGTTATTATGACCTCTAATATTGGCAGTCGCTGGCTTCAGGAGATTAAGGAAGAGAAAGAGGAGATTCGTCACCGAATAATGGAGGAGATGCGGGTTGCATTCCGGCCGGAATTTTTAAATCGTATTGATGAGATTATTATCTTTAATCGCCTGAATCTACCAGAAATTGAACAAATTGTTGAAATCCAGATAAAGGATTTGCAAAAGCGATTGGATGAGAAGAAAATAAAGCTGACCCTTGCTGATGGGTCAAAAGAGATCCTGGCTAAAGAAGGTTATGACCCTATCTTTGGAGCTCGACCGTTAAAACGAACCATTCAGAGAAGAATTGAAAATCCTTTAGCCTCCAAGATTCTTGGGGGAGAGTTTAAAAAAGGAGATATGGTCAAGGTTATGCTTGAGGGTAAAGAGCTAAAGTTTACCCTGTTGAACGAGGACTAATACCATGAGTCGAACAAAAATAGTGTGTACTCTCGGTCCTGCTACAAGATCTCCCAGAATAATAGAGGAGCTGATAAAAAGAGGGATGGATGTGGCTCGCTTGAATTTCTCTCATGGAAGTTATGAGGAGCATTCCCTGACCGCGAGTCGGGTCCGGGAGGCTTCTTTAAAATTGGGAAGGCCCGTAGCTCTTCTTCAAGACCTGGCGGGTCCCAAAATCAGAACAGGTTTAATTCAGAAAGAGCCTGCCATTTTAAAGAAAGGGTCAACCTTTGTCCTTACCACTCAGAATGTCCCTGGAGATGAGAAAGAAGTCTCTGTAACCTATCCTCTTCTGCCTCAAAAGGTGAGCGAAGGAGAGACGATTTTCCTTGCCGATGGTTCTCTGGAACTCAAAGTAGAGAAAAGAACCTCTACTGATATTAAGTGCCGCGTAATTAGAGGAGGAGAGCTGAGTTCCCACAAGGGAATAAACTTACCTTGTGCCTCTTTTGATATCCCTTCTCTTACAGAAAAAGACCGCAAAGATTTGCTCTTTGGTATAGACCATCAAGTTGACTTTATCGGAATTTCCTTCGTCAGGAAGTCTGAGGATATCTTAAAAGTAAAGAGAATTCTAAAAGAGAGAGGAGCGGAGATTTCTCTGATTGCCAAGATTGAAAAACAGGAGGCTTTAAATAATATTGAGAAGATAATTGAAGTAGCTGATGGGGTAATGGTGGCTCGAGGGGATTTGGGTGTGGAAGTTCCTCTACAGGAGGTGCCTTTAATTCAAAAAGAGATTATCAAAAAATGTAATTTAGCCGGAAGACCTGTAATTACTGCTACCCAGATGCTGGAATCGATGATTGAAAATCCTTATCCTACCAGAGCGGAGGTTACAGATATAGCCAATGCTATCTTTGATGGAACCGATGCCATTATGTTATCCGAAGAGACAGCTATAGGGAAACATCCTCTGGAATCGGTGAGAATAATGGATAAGATAGCAATTAAGACTGAGGAAGCTTTAAATTATGAGAAGATACTGGAAGAGAGAGCCCTCTCAGTTGAACCTGCTACACCGGATGCTATAAGTCATGCCACCTGTCAGGTTGCTCAGGATTTAGGAGCAGAGGCTATCATCACCTTTACTTTTTCCGGAAGCACTGCCCGCCGGGTAGCCAGGTATCGCCCAAGGGTTCCTATTATAGCAGCGAGTCCTAATAAAAAGACTGTAAGAAGATTAGCTCTTTCCTGGGGAGTTTATCCTCTTCAGAGTCCAGATTTAAAGGATACAGATGATATGATACATAAATCAAAGAAGATAGCCTTAAAAACGGGCATGGTTCACCAGGGTGATAAGATAGTGATTACGGCAGGCGTTCCTTTTGGAATCTCTGGCACAACCAACCTTTTGAAAGTAGAAACGGTTGGTTAAAAAGGAGACATAATATCCATCAATAAAATTATCTTTTCTTTCTCTTCCAGGAAGTTCATTGACTCAAGTCTATCAGCTACAGTCTATAGAGAAGATATTTTATTTAGGGCTAATCTTCTGTATGGAGCTCATCATAATTTCAGCTGGTTTCTTGGATAAATAACTGGCAATTACCGCTGATGATATAGCAACTACCTTTTCCTTTCCTATAGTTTTTTCTTCTGTTTTTGCCAATTTTAATTTCTCTGTTAACCGGCAAAATTTTCCTAAAATTATCGTTACTCCTACCAATGCTGCAAGAATTAAAAAAAGAATTCCTATCCCTACTGTTGTTATTCCTATTACAGACATAAAAATTTCCTCTCCTTTCGGTTCACCGTTGCTTTTCTATAAATAACATTAAGGAAGGTCATCCTACTAATGAAATAAAAAGGGAAATAACCACTGTTGTTCCGATAACACCGGCTACATTAGGACCCATGGCATGCATTAAGAGAAAGTTATGGGGGTCTGCCTTTTGTCCCTGAATCTGTGATGTTCGCGCAGCCATAGGGACTGCTGAAACACCGGCAGATCCGATAAGAGGATTGATGGGGTTACGCCGTTTGATAAGGTTGAGAAATTTGACAAAGAGAATTCCTCCTGCTGTACTTACAGCGAAGGCAAATAATCCAAGCCCCAGAATCTCAAGTGTTTCCACCCTCAGAAATTTCTGTGCATCCATAGTGGCCCCTACTGCCAGTCCTAAAAAGAGAGTAGCAATGTTCATCAAAGCGGTACCTGCTGTATTCTTTAACCTCTCGGTAACACCGCATTCGCGTAGCAAATTACCACCCATGAACATACCCATAATGGGCACCGATGAAGGAAGAATTAAACCCACAAAGACAGTAGATACAATAGGGAACAGTATCTTCTCTCTTCGAGAAACCGGACGGAGTTGTTTCATTCGAATTTTTCTTTCTGCCTGAGTAGTAAGAAGTCGCATAATAGGAGGTTGAATAATAGGTACTAAAGCCATATAGGAGTAAGCAGCTACGGTTACAGGACCCAATATATAAGGTGCCAGCCTTGCTGTAGCATATATAGCTAAAGGCCCATCAGCCCCTCCTATAGAACCTATAGCACATGCTGCTGCCAGTTTAAAACCAAGCATTATGGCTGCCATCATAGAAATGAACAACCCTAACTGAGCCGCTGCTCCGATAAGCAAGGTTATGGGATTAGCCAACATAGGACCAAAATCGGTTAGCACTCCTACTCCCAGAAAAATAACTAAAGGCAAAACCTCGCTTGCCACACCGGCATGATAAACAAAGTAAAGTAAACCTTCCTTTTCCATTATTCCCGAAAAAGGAAGATTTACTAATATTGCCCCGAGACCCAACGGAACCAACAAAAGAGGTTCAAATTTCTTAACAATGGCTAAATAGAGCATAGCGAGGCCGATGATAAGCATAACCAGGTTTCCAGCAGTTAAATTAACCAGGCCACTACTACAAAAGAGAGACTCCAAACCTTCAAGCATTATATAATCTTCTTTTTATTGTAGAAGGAAATATTTTTAAAATTAATCCGTTCGCTAGAACCCGTATTATACAGCATCATTTTTTTTAAAAGAATTAGTTCCATTTTCGTTATTCGATGGTTAACAATCTATTGCCTGTTTCCACCATTTCTCCATCTTTGACAAAGATTTCTTTAACTGCTCCCTTCCGGGGAGCTGAAATTTCTGTCTCCATTTTCATCGCTTCTAAGGTTAATAGAGCCTGTCCGGTTTTTACAGAGTCTCCTTTTTTAATTTTTGTTGATAAAACC
>JAYEHT010000003.1:0-6144 GCA_034659655.1 Candidatus Aerophobota bacterium
CCGAGAATATGTTAAAGCTTTAGAGAGTAAGGGTGTTGAGGTTATTATTGCTGGATAAGTAGAATAAAGTGTAAGGAGAAAAGCTTTGTATAAAGTTCTGATAGGCTCAAGGTCGTTTGGGAAGATTGTAAAGGATGGAGTTGATCTACTGAAAAAAAATGGTTGTGAGTTGATAGAGAATCCTCTTCACCGGGTCCTTAAAGAGGATGATTTAGTTAATATTATACAGGGATTTGATGGGTTTATTACCGGGATAGATGAAGTAACTGAAAAGGCTCTGGAAGCTGCTGATCAACTCAAGGTAATCTCAAAGCATGGGGTGGGTGTGGATAACATTGATGTAGATACAGCAACCAAAAAGGGAATCGTTGTTACATATACTCCAGCTGTGGGGAAAGAAGCAGAAGCAGTGGCTGATTTCACTTTTGGTTTGATTCTCTCTATTGCTCGTCAGATCTGTTTAGCAAATCAGAGTGTAAAATCGGGTGGATGGAAAAGAGCTATAGGTACTGAGATCTGGGGGAAAGTATTAGGAATTGTTGGCACTGGAAATATTGGAAAAGCAGTTATAAAAAGAGCAAATGGATTTAATATGAGAATATTAGCCTATGATATTTTCAAAAATGAAGAACTCATCGATAAGTTTGGTGTTGTGTATGTTTCCTTAGAAAAGCTTCTCAGAAAGTCGGATTTTGTTACTGTGCATGTTCCTTTAAATGAAAAGACAAGAAATTTAATAGGAGGAGCTGAGCTAAGACTAATGAAGCCATCAGCCTATCTAATCAATGCCGCTCGGGGAGGAATTGTAGATGAGAAGACTCTTTTTCGGCGTTTGAGTGAGAAAAAAATAGCTGGAGCTGCTATTGATGCCTTCTCTGGAGAGCCGCCAAAGGATAATCCTCTAATTTCACTTGATAATGTAATTGCTACACCTCACATAGCAGCATATACCATTAGTTCTATCAGAGAAATGGACATACTTACTGCTGATAATACTTTAAAGGTGTTAAATAATAAGCAACCTTCAGATAAATACGTTGCTAATTCCCTGGTTTATAGAACGAGAAATTTTTGATTAAAAAGATAAGGAGACGCTAATGAATAAAGAAATTAAGGGAATTATCCCCCCTCTTTTAACTCCATTTACACGGGAGGGCGAAGTTTATGAGAAAGGGCTCAGAGATCTTCTTGAGTTTTTACTTCCTCACATAAATGGTCTTTATCCCTGTGGTACTTATGGGTCAGGTCCTCTGATGAGAGTTGAACAGCGGAAAAAAGTTGCCGAGATTATAGTTGATCAGGTAAAGGGTAGAATTCCTGTAATTATCCACGTTGGATCAGCGGATACACAATCTGTCATTGATCTGGCAAAGCATGCCGAGAAAATTGGTGCAGATGCTGTTGGATGTATCCCACCCTATTATTACGTATACGGCGAGAAGGAGCTTCTAAACCATTATCGGGAGTTGTTAAATTCAGTGGAGATACCGGTTTATCTATACAATAATCCTAAAACTTCCGGAAATCCTGTATCACCAAAACTTCTGGGGAAGATAGCTGAGCTTGGTTTGGCAGGTGTTAAGGATAGTGCCTTTGATCTGATCAATTTCTGTTTCTATCGGATGGCTGTTAGTAAGCCTGATTTTAATTTCATTATTGGAACCGAAGCTATCTATTTGCCAGCAGCTCAGGTAGGAGCTATTGCTACTATAAGTGGTCTTGCCAATGTATTTCCTGAAGTTATGCAAGAGCTGTATGATTTGATTAAGAAAAAAGAATTTGAGAAGGCTGCTAAGTTACAGATGAGGGTATTGCAAATCAGGCAGGTGATTAAAAAGGCAGGGGCTACTGTTCCCATTTGTTATAGTATCTTAAAGATGCGTGGAGTGGATGCTGGAATGCCTAAGTTGCCCTTTTTGCCTGTCTCAACTGATTTGGAGAAAAAAATTCGCGAGGAACTATCAAAATTTGGCTTAATTTAATTCAAGGAAGTGCCAAACTAAGTCTAAGGAGGTAAAGAATGGATTATTACGGTTTTGCCGGGAAGATCTTAAAGATAGATTTAAGCACAGGAAAAATTGAGAAAGAACCATTAGATATGGAACTTTCAAGTAACTTCTTAGGTGGGATGGGAGTTGGCTGTAGATTACTCTATGATTATCTTAAACCAGGGACAGGCCCTTTCTCCCCAGACAATCCAATCATTATTAGTGCAGGAACGCTTGTTGGAACAGGGGCTTATGGGATGGTAAAAACAGCGGCGAGCGCAAAGTTTCCAATAATTGCCTCTCAGGACCGTCGGAACTATGTAGGCTCTTCAGTAGGAGGGGCTGAGTTCGGAACGATGCTTAAGAAAGCTGGCTACGATCATTTAATTATCACCGGTAAATCTGATAAACCTGTCTACATCAGGATTATTGATGATAAGGTAAAAATTTGCAATGCTTCTTCTTACTGGGAAGAGGTAGATATTTTTGATACTACCGATGCATTGAAGGAAGAATATGGTAAGAATACCAGTGTAATCGCTATTGGACTTGCTGGAGAGAATCTGGTTAGATACGCACTGGCCTATATTGATAAGAAGGATTCTCTTGGCAAAAGTGGGTTTGGAGCAGTAATGGGTTCAAAGAATCTCAAGGCAATTGCTGTAGAGGGAACTGGAAAGATAAAAATCGCTAATGAGGAAAGATTCAAGAAAGCAATTAAAAAAGAAAGGGAAATTTTCCTTAGCTGGGGAGGAAGGAAGAAATGGCTGGAAATGGGTCTTGCTGCTGGTTGGGATACTTTTAAATTCACGCAATACCCTGGCAAGAGATGGACAAGGGAGGAATGGAGCAGCTATTATGGAAATGAGAAGCGACGTGAGTCAATTGATAAGATCTTAGCCTGTCCTTACTGTTTGCTTGATTGCCGGATAAGATGGAAAGTTCCCAGCGGTAAGTTTGCTGGAGAGATTGGCTATGGTTCTCCTTATTCTAAAGGAGCTACCTCAGGCTTATTGTTGGGAATCTCTGATATAAATAAGATGATTCACTGGGTGACTCTTGCCAATCGTGCAGGAATATGCTTTTACACATCTACACGTATGATTGATTTTGTTACTCAACTTTATACTGAGGGAAAACTTACCAAAGAAGATACAGAAGGTATGGAGTTAAGAAGAGACTATGGGTTTTATTTAGAACTATTTAATAAAATCATAAAGAGAGAAGGGTTAGGAGATACTCTTGCTGAAGGCTGGATTGGTGCTGGTGATAAATTGGGGATTAATCCCGAGGATTACTGGTACTGTGGAATATCAAAAGGGACCGATCTCATTTATGAGGCTCGAACAGCCAAGCTTCATCCACTAATACTTGGTTATATTACCAATCCTCGGCCCCATCATGGGGGACTTCACACCTTAACTATATCGGTTAACAAACCTATTGAAGAACTGCGAAGGCAGGTTGAGGGATGGGGGATATCCAAAGAAGCTATAGAGAGGATTTTTACTCCAGCAGAATATACAGGAAAATTCAATATTGGTAGGTATGCTCGTTATATGGAAGATGCGATGATGGTAAAAAATTCTACCGGGTTATGTGCGATTTATACCGTGCATGGACCACTTCTGCTTGAAAACCTTGCAGAGATTTATTCGGCAACCACAGGAATAGAGTACAGTGCTGGAGATCTAATGAAGGCTGGAGAGAGAGCTTTTAATGTATACAAGCTACTCAATGTAAGAGAGGGGTTTACCCGTAAGGATGATAAGTTTCCTGATCTCTGGACAAAACCTCTGGATACACCTGAAGGGAAAGAAGAGATGACCGATTATTACAAAATTCATTCAATTACGAAAAATGATCTTCAACATCTTTTGGATGATTATTACACTGAAAGGGAATGGGATAAAGAGAAAGGTATTCCAACGAAGGAGAAAATTGAAAAGTTAGGACTGGGTGAGTGTAGTGATACACTGAATTTTGTAAAATAATTTTATCAGGAGGTAAAAATGATAGTTGAGCTGTCTTATCTTATAGGAGAAAGAGGAGATAAGGAACCTTTATTGGTTTTAGGTCTATCTAAGGTGAAAGTAATTCCACGGTCAAGATTTGGTGATGGTCAAGGTAAAAGCAACCAGACCAGCATTCTTGAGATGTCCTCTCATAATGGGACTCATATTGATGCACCCTGGCATGTTATCCCTGATGGAAAGAAGATTAACGACTTTGACATCTCTGATTTTGTTTTTGACAAACCTGCCTTGATTGAATGCCCAAAAGAGAATCTGGAGAAGATAAACCGAGAAGACTTAGAGCTTCATGCTGAGACTTTAAAAAATTGCGATCTACTCCTTATTTATACAGGATTTAGTAAATATCGCTCCCCTGATCCACAAAGGTATGTTCTTCAGTCTCCTGCATTTTCAATAGAAGGGGCTCAATACATCGTTGATAACTTTAGTAATATTAGATGTATCGGGATGGATTTTATGGGAGCAGAAAATATTCCTGAAGGGCGAAAAGCTGGTTGGCCTGTGCATAAAGTTTTTCTGGGGAATAATCGGAACTTTTTTCATACCGAAGATATGAACTTAGCTCCAGTAGTTGGGAGAAAGATAAAAAGGGTTTATGTTGCCCCATTGAGAATGGTTGATCTTGAAGCATCTCCGGTTACTGTAATTGCTGAGGTAGAATAAGATATACTCTGACTTTTTCAACAAAAGGAGGAAAAGGATGTTCAAGCGGTTTGGTCATATTGGAATAGCGGCTAAAGACCCGGAGGCACTGTGTAAGTGGTACTGTGATGTTCTAGGATTTAAGGTAATCTTTGAGATACCAGAGACTGAACGCAGACCTGTTCCAATATACTTTATCCAGTTTAAAACTAAAACTATCATTGAGATTATACCTGCAAGTGGCAAAGAGAAAATCAAACGTGGGACAAACGATCCCGGTTTCTCTCATATTGGAATTCCCGTGGATGATTTTGATGAGACAGCTAAGAATCTAAAATCAAAGGGTATTACCTTGCGTAATGTTCGCCAAACTGGTCTTGGTTGGAAGATCGGGTATTTTGATGACCCTGAAGGTAACTTAATTGAAATTGTCTTCCGTTCAGAGGATATTCCAGTTTAGTTTTCTAATTCAGAACAAAAGATTTTTTGAAAGGAGATAGGTAAATGGCACTAAAAGGGGTAATTCCACCAATGATAACTTCATTTGATGGGAGCGGGAATGTTGATGAAAAAATATTAAGGAATCTTGTGGGCTTTCTATCTGAGAATGTTCATGGATTGTTTGTTTGTGGTTCTTATGGTTCAGGACCCTTAATGAGTACTGAACAAAGAAAAAAGGTTGTTGAGATTGCCGTTGATGAGGCAAAAGGTAGAGTTCCGGTGATAGTTCATGTAGGTGCAACAAGTACCGATACTTCTGTAGAACTGGCAAAGCATGCCGAGAGTAACGGTGCAATCTGTGTAGCAAGTGTTCCCCCATACTATTATCGTCCACCTGAGAAAGATATAATTAATCATTATGAAAGACTGGCAAAGGCAGTGAATATTCCAGTGTATGTTTATAATAATCCCAAGACTGTTGGTTATGGAATTTCTCCAGAGTTAATGAGTAAAATGGTAGATGTTGGGATTAAAGGAGTGAAAGATAGTAGTTTTGATATGATGGTGTTTGCTGATTTTCGGCGAAAGTTAGGGGATCAGGGTTTTGATGTTGTACTGGGCACAGAAGCACTTTTCCTTTCAGCTTCGGTTCTGGGAGCAAGAGCTTTTATCCCCGGATTAGGGAATGCTTTTCCAGAGATTTGTGTAGAATTGTATAATACCTGCATAGGAAAAGATCTTAAGAAAGCATGGGAAGTTCAAAAGAAGGTAAATCGTATGCGGGAGATTATGAAGATGGCCGGCTCAACTATTGTCTCGGTGTATGAGATGCTCAGAATGCGTGGGATTGATGCTGGAATGCCTAAGTCTCCATTTCGTCTGGTAGATGAAGTCACTCGAAAAAGCATACAAAAGGAATTACAAAAGCTAGAAATGCTCTAAAAGTTGGGCACGGGATATCTAAAAAGAATAAGTTAATAAAAATAGGCTGGAAGGAGGTGAGAATTAGAAAGCAAAAGTTGTTTTAGTGTAAAGAA
>JAYEHT010000004.1:0-6118 GCA_034659655.1 Candidatus Aerophobota bacterium
GATAAATCCTTAATTCCCTTGCTAAATCCCGCTTTAGAAAAGAACCCAAAATATTTCCGCACCGCTTCAGGAAACTTATTAGCCTTATTTTGCAGTTTGTCTAACACACTTATACCTACTCTCTTCGCTGTCCACTTACATCCACAGAACATAAAAGAACCCTTCCCATCATAAGCAACAATATCAATCTCATCTTTTCCGCTCCACCATCGTCCAATACTTTCTGCCTTAAACGGGAGTTTATTGATCTTATTTAAACTTTTAAGTTTTTGAATGCATATATCTTCAAATATGAATCCCACAAAACTATTAAAATCAGGCTTTATTTTTTTCTCCCATACATAATCAGTATCACCCTCTTCAAGATAACTCATATTAGGGAAAATATACCTGAACCAAAATCTAAAAAATGGATCATCAAGTATATAGATACCTTTCCTTGATTTATCTGGTTTGTCTTCAGTTACAGGCACTTCTCTTCTTATAATATGTAGTTCACGAAGTACCGTGAGATATTTATTAACCTTGTGTCTATTATCAATTCCTGTTTCCTGAACTATCTCATTTAATCGTGTTTTTCCAAAAGCTATTGCTTTAAGTATCGAGAAGTATATAGACGGCTCCCGCAATTCCTCCATAAGCAAGAATCTGGGTTCGCTGTAAAGAAACGCATTTTTACTCAGGATTTCATCTTTTACATTTTGTTCTACAGTTTTTTTGTCATTAAATCGCTGAAGATAAGCAGGCGTGCCTCCAAGAATAGCATAAGCGTAAATTCTATTTTCTTTTGAATAGCGAGGGAAAAAACCATCAAGATGTTCAAAACCCAAGGACAGCAAGGCGATCTGCCCTGTTCGTCTACCAAACAAAGGGCTCTTACTTCCTAAAACCCTTTTCTCCATAAAGCTCATATAAGAGCCACATAATACAAGGAAAATATTGCTGTTTTTTGCCTTTTCATCCCAAATTTTTTGTAACACCGAGGGAAGGACATCACTACTGATACATAGATAAGGAAACTCATCAATGATAATAAGGGAAATCTTATCCAGCAGATGATCAAAGATATACCTTAATAAAGCTTCCCATGAAGAGAAGGGTTGAGTCTGTAAAAATGATTCTCTAGTTACCTGATAGATTTTTTCAGTGAACTGTCTTAACTGCTCTTGTTGAGAAGAAAGGTCTGAAGAAAAAAAGAGATGTTTTTTATTTTTAGAAAATTGTTTAAGAAGTTCAGTTTTCCCAATCCTACGTCGGCCGTAAACAATTAAAAGACGGGCGTTCTTTTCCTTGTATAATTTCTTCAGGTAATCAAACTCTCCAGTTCTATCGACAAACACATTAACCTCAATTTGTATACTTTAAAGTATTATACTTCTAAGTATACTATTGCAGGAAATTAAAGTCAAGCTATCTCTGTTTCCCATATTTCCATATTGAGAAACCTCTGGTTTGTCCACTACATAATGCAGTAAGCGCGAGAGGTGCTTAAAATGTAATTAGTAGCCGTTAGATAGCTGGAGTTTCATTTATTAGTCTTCATTTCACAGGGATGCAGCCTATAAAAATAGCACTTCGGTAAATGCAAGAAGCTATCTATTCTCCTACAAAACTTGCAACCCAATCAGGCTGGAGAGGACGTTCTTTTCTCTTTTGCATCTCCTGCCATTTTTCATCTGTCAGGCGGTCTTCCATAGGATGCTTGAACTCATAATATGAAAAGACAGCGCCGCGGCATAATCTCCTGCCTCTGCTATCCTCAACTATCACATAGATATTAAAAGGTGAACCAACGCCTTCCTCAAGAACCTGTTTGGTGTTAGGGTCAGTATGGACGTCGGCTACCAGGTCTATCTTCTCATCAGTGCCGGAGGTTATCTTTTTCATAATTTCTGAGGGAAATTTCTTCATCGAAGCAAGATTCGCCCCGATATTCCAGATAAGCTTATAATCTTCATCTGTTAACTGCTTTTGCATAAGCTCTCTTTCTGATATTCCCTTGAATTTAGCTAAAAGATTTTCAAAAGAGCTTATCTTTTCTGATATTCCTTGAGGGGTAATACCAAGTATCTTAAGATTATTCTTAAGGTCTCTCATCATCTCTTCTATTCTTTCATAAACCTCTGGATACGGTTCAACATAACCATAGGTAAATTCCGGTTCTTGAGGCGGCATCGCCGTTGCCGCCATAGGGTAGCTCTGTTTTGCATACAGTATGGTATCGTGCCTCAATTCAGTCCAGGAGCCAAGAGTAGTCTGGAGCTCTTTATCCATCCAGGCAAAATTCTGCATAAATCCTGGTAGATTTTTACTCCTCTTCTCCTCAAGGAGTGGAAGCAAATTATAAAGCCAGTGCCAGTAAAGATTCTGTTTCCATTCCTCCTCATTCTTTGATGCGAATTCTTCCCTTAATTTATTTAGCTGTTCATAGTAGTATTCATACTCTGTATCTCCCTCTTTCTCAAGGATATCAAGAGCCTTTTTTGATTTAAGAACAGCCATTATATCTAAACCACGGGGAAAAGCTCTCGCCGGCCCCACATTGGGAATAAACTCCATAGTGAAAGGCTTACCTTTTCCTTTATATTTTAATTCTTTTACTCCATAAACAAGTTGCTGAAACATATAGGAATCGGGGATAAATCTCTGGCCGATGAATCTAAAACCCTTATTTGAGATACTGAACTCACCCTCCTCAACAAATGCTGCGCCGGAAAGGATTTTTGACGGCCTCAATTGCATCGCTTTTTGAATAAAATCTGTTAATTTAGTTTTATCGTTGTATTTATCAACAGTTCCTTCAGATGGGAAAACCTCTTTAATGAGTTTGATGTAATCATCAACGCATAAATCATCTGTTTTGCCCACAAAATAGACTGTGGGCTCATATAATTTTTTCCACAAACTGTAAGCTTCCTCATCTTTCAAAAGAACATCTGTCATAAGGAGAGCCTGAAGGGTCATTTTTCTTCCATGCGTTATGGCAGGCTCCTCTTTCCCGGGTTTTAGCTTGAAGTCAATCCGCCCATACCACATCAAAGCCTTAAAATACTTTTTAAACTTTTCATTCCGAGTATAATGACCTCTGGGAACATACTGGCTATAATCCTCGTATGCATAGGGAGTACTCATAAGATTCGGATTTTTTACATAGGTCAGGAGTTCTCTAAATTTTAATCCTCTGTGAGTTTTTATATTGCTAATTTCTTTTCTTACTCTATCCTCTAAATTAAAGTTGACTTCATATTCAGGATTGAACTGTTTTTTGGCTATTGCAAAAAAGCCGATATTTAATCTGGCCGCTTCTTTAACGTTGGTATCTTTAGCTTCATTGTACTGCTTAATGGATAAGTCAAGCATTCTATCGGTAAGTTTAACCGCTGTCCCGTAAAGATTTTCTATCTCAAGAATTCGCAAGAGATAATCAAAGAATATATGAGATGTATGGAGAACAGCATCTGTAGTAGCGAATATCGGCTGGTTTCGCTCTTTACATTCCGAATAGACATCGTTCATCTCATCCCTGTATCCAGGCGTAACCACAAAACCGTTTTCTCTTAGAAGTTCTTCTGCCCCTTCTGAGAGGTAAACACCTTCCAATCCTTCAAGAGAAAACTTTCCTCTTTCATTCGTTGCCGTGCATCCTATGGGAATAACTTGAAAAAAAACAAATAAAGAAATACTTGCACATACGATAATCTTTTTCATTTTTTGACCTCTTGCACTTTTATATTTTTAAAGGAATATAATTATTTATCCCAGATTCGGCAAATTATCCCACTTTTTTTCTTGCTCTTCTGGCTCACGTTAAACTCGTAGATAATATCCTTAAAACATTTTGTGTCTGGAAAACGTACAGGAAAATTTACAGGAAAGGTTTGGTTTTCCAAGTTTCCTGATAGCATTTTCTGATTTATATTGAAAGACTTCATCTGGTTCGTAGATAAAATAGTATGAAGAAGGATAGCGTTCTAAATCCTTTGGTTCTCCGATCGTACATCCATATAAGATATTGCAGAACATCAACTTCGTTCTTTAGTTTAAAGTGCTGCATTATAGCGTATTTTAGGCAATTTGTCAAATTGAAATGAAGTGATAAGGCAAAAGAGTAGGCGTTAAGATTACGGAGCTTGTCCCGAGCGAAGCGAGGGATCCCGCTGCTCGCAATAACTTTGTCCCTCGCAGTAACAAACACAGAATTTCTCATTTTTTAGGAAATCTTACCAGCTACGATAAAACAACTTGCTCGTCAATCGGATGGGAAATAATTAAGACAGATGAAAGGAAAAATAGGGTAGGAAAGATGGGAATAAAAATGGCTTAAAAGGTTAAAGATTCTAGCTTTTTGGTTCAAGTTTTAGTCATTCGTGTTTTTCGGACGAACCAGTGTCTCTATTTTTGAGAAAAATTGCGACCAAATATTTGGAATGTTATTAGCTAATCGTTCCAGAGGAGCTTTCTCAAGCATAAATCCGTATCCATGAACAAAGAAATGTCTAAAAGCAAGGTATTCACGAAGTTCGTCAGCCAAGCTTTCCGGTATAATCTTATAGGATACTGAAAGATCCAGCAACTCCTTATGCCATATCTCTGATTTCGGAATTGTAATATTTTTTGCCTTTAAAACCTGCTTCAAGATGTTCTCTACTCCATTATAAATGTTATGCAGGAAGGTAGCAATGGCTGCTAACTCAATAACTGACTTTTCTCTTCTTTTCATAGCATTTGCAAGATTTGCTAATGTTCCTTCTATATTTTCTTTTTCTGCCTCGATTTGCCTGGATAAATTAGCCATAGATTTTCACACCGTTTTCTTCCACAAGCTCATTAAACAATGATTCTTGGGATAAATCAACAAGGTCAACATTCTTTGGTAAATGCTTGATTAATTCAGCATAAAATTTGAAGAATAAACAGGGCTGAAGTCCTTTTACTCCAAGGTCAATGTCATTAAACTCACTGCCTTTTTCAATTGATGAGCCAAATAGAAAAATAGTTGAGACGTTGTATTTTTTAGCACATCGTAGAATAATATCTTTCTCATATTGCGTTAGCATCTTCGTCTCCTGCTTTTTACTTAGAATTTAAATAATTCAAGGTTTTATGCTACTTTCATAAGTTAAATCCTGGCAATCTTCAAACTTTTATCTTTATATCAATCGGCATTATAGACTGAATCTTCGCTTTTGTCAACGTTAAAACATAGATGAGCCTGTTTCTGTCAATTGATGACTTCACAATAGATATAATATTTATTTTCGCCCATTTAACATCAGTAAGGCCTTTTTTAATCCCCTTTTAATTTTAGTTGGCTTATTTAGAGTAGACTCCATCTTAAATGTCCTGCGTTAGCCCAAATATTAAAAAGTCTTCTCAATGTCAAATGTTGAGACCTGACCCCAACTATTATTTTTTATTCATTGACCTCCTTTCTTAAATAATAATTATCCGTTGTTTTATATTTTGCGCTGAAGTGAGCATTCCGTATAACGTTCTGCGGATATGAAGCTCCTCGAAGGGGAATTTGGGTAAAGGTGCGAAGCACCGTAGCCAGATATGCTCTGTTAGCCAAAGTGCGGTTATTATCATCTACCATTTTAAAAATGTTAGCACAATAATACCTATAGCACTCCATAAAACCAGTAATTTCATACCTACCACTGCCCATCTATAAAACTTACCATACTTTCAACGGAGAGCGACGTATTCCACGGTACAAATCAATAAGTTCTGGGTTAATATCTGCTAATAAAGCACGATCAGGATTTAATGCAAAAAATACTGCACCACCCCCTAGAAATGGCTCTATAAATCTCCCTTTTATCAATTCTCTTGAAGGTAAAAAGGGGATTATGTAATTTAAAATCCTCTGTTTTCCACCAGGATAACGTATAAAACTAACTTTTTTTTGTTTCATTTAACCCTCACCTTAATTTCTACTTGACATGACATTGCGTATAACGTTCCCAGTATAAAAGAAGTTTTTGCGAAGCAAAAATTTGGGTGAGTGCTGTAAGGCACGAACCTTTTATGCTGTGTTATACGCTGCTGGTCGCCTTTTATCATTCTAATTCACTTTTTTATTTTTTAAATATTTGCTCTTCAGTTCAAGGAGGGT
>JAYEHT010000005.1:0-6095 GCA_034659655.1 Candidatus Aerophobota bacterium
ACCCCCTTCCCGAGGGTCAAGGATGCCCAATACTTCTTTAACCATTACAGGGAGATGGGGTGGATATTTCATATCCCTAAATCCATAATCTTTTCAGATAACTCCTCAAAGACGGCTCTTTTTTCACGATAGTAAATATTCCATCTCTCCTTGCTCCAGATCTCTATTTTATTGAAGGCGCCGATGATTACTACCTTTTCTTTAATTTGAGCGAAATCTTTTAGAGTTTGGGGTAGGGTAATTCTTCCCTGAGTATCCGGTTGGACAGCATGAGCTCCAGAGAAAAAAAGCCTTAAAAAAGCACGAGTATTAGATTGAGTGGTGGATAGGTTTTTCAGCTGATTTCCTAAATTTTGCCATTCCAGGGAGGAATAAAGAAATAGACTCTTATCCAGCCCTCTTGTGATTATAAAGTCATTTTTTTTGCCTACTTGTTGACGTAAAGAGGAAGGTATGATTAATCTACCCTTTTTATCTACAGAATGGTGATATTCTCCGATGAGCATTTTTCTTTCCTTTTCTTCCACTTTGCACCACTTTTAACCACTCACCTCCATTATATAACTAAAAAAATAAATGTCAAGAGAATCTCGGGACTTTTCCCTCACCACCAGAGTATATCCGCTTTGAATTATTCTGCTCATCTCCTTAGCTACGGGGAAAGACTTGAAGAAATTTGAGGGGGGAAATATCCCCCCTCTCTTCTACGCTGCTCCCCCCAAATTCAAAAGCAGGCGGAGCAGGTCGCTTTGCTCCTCAAACAGCAAGTCTTTCTCCTTAAGGTAGCTTCTATAAGGCTCCTTCGGGGAAAGTCCCTCGATATTTGGATAAATCCCTGAACTAAGGGGCTCCTGTATGATCGGGAAAATTTATTCGCCGAATGAGCTTCGGTTTTCAGGTTGGGAGAGTGGTGGGACGTAAAAGGGGTCAAATCTTTATTATTGACAACCAATTTTTTTCTCTGAGTCCCATAAGGTCTGAAACATTTTAAAAAGTATAGGTAAAGCCAGCCTCAATTATGGCCTTTGATGTTTTTTGAATCTCTTCTGGTAATCCTGGACCAAAGAGAGTGCTATCTTTGCCAAAATAAATTGCTGTGTCAAAATTAAAACTTAGATTACTACTTAATTGATTATGGTATCCTGGTGTAATAATCATACTTTTGTCATTTAAGCTGGAAATAGTCATCAAGCTAATTTGAGAAAATTCATCAATTTCATAATTCGCCAACCCCAAAAGCAATCCTACTTTTTCATCTAAATTATCATTGATATTTCCTGAAAAAAATGGACCTAAGATAGAGGATAAATTGCCTCTTTTTATAGATAAATATTCTAATTGCAGGTATACTTTATTCCCCATCTCAAAGAAATGACTATAATCACCACCGATTAGATAAGCCAAATCATCATTATCATTATCTTTAGAATAATATCCCACGGCTCCATATATCCCCAAAGGTCCTAAATCACCCTTTCCGGTAAAGCCTATTCTCTTACTAGCCGGAATAATCACTCCTGCTATCTCCATCTCTGGTTCCTGGACATAATTTAAGGTAAGGTCATATCCTTCCATCACTGTTCTGCCTCTTAGTCCCCATTTAATATTTTGGCTATTTTCAGGAAAAGCAGCTACTACTGAAACACTGGTATTCCAATTCAGGGGTATATATCCCTCTATGGCATTTTGATATTTAGTACTCGTCTCTTCCTTCATTGCCATAGCGCCCAGACTAAAATCAACCGGATTGAGCAGTGAACCGAAAGACCAGGATATCGGCTGACGGCCTATAGTTAAGTGTAATTTTTCAAATTTGTGCTTAAGATAAAGTTTTTTAATTAAATAATCAAATCCTCCACTTATAGGATTGTTGAAAAAGTACATTTCGAATTTAGTCTGAGTATTATCAAAGGGAGGCAAGAATAATTCCAAATCTAAACTTTCCTGAAGATAACTGGAAATATTCCCTTTCCGGTCCAAAGTGCCTGCTAAAGAGGTCTTTACTTCTCCCCCTACATCGATTTGGGCAGAAGTTGGGGTTACCGGCAGGAAGGTAATCGCTATGATTAAAATGGCAACAGAAAAATATTTTTTCACAGGAAATCTTAACTCCTTACGCCAGTTCTGGATTCCTTCTCATACAGGAATGACAAAAAGAAAAAATATAAACCCAGATTCGGCAATTTGAATCCTGTGCGTTGAGGTTGTCTTGGATAAGTCGCTTTGTAAGGGTGGGTCTACAAGTTCTCACCATTAAACAAAGCTCACACCTTAGCAGTCGCCAAGAGCACCTTACCGCTATCCTATATAATTGAAAACGAGGTGCTCGTAGGATTATTAAGATAAGTGTAGAACCGAAAAGCGGCGTTCCAAGACACCGAAAGAAAGCACAGCAAGGATAAAACGTAACACTCTTATCTTAAGTTCTGTAAGGTAAAAGTGCCTTCGGGAATTTCCGGATTAAAATCTATTTGAGTAATTTTGAATTCAGTGTAGGTATTTTTCCTTAACTTATTTTCCATAACTGAATCGATAGGTATCCAACGACCTTCAATTTCCTTTACTTCATTTACTCTGGTTTCTTTTAATAGATGTCCGCTTTGAGCATATAACTTTTCCTTCAAACCGATAAATCTCTCTTTATCTATCCAACTTACTCTGCGATAATAAGAAACTTTAACTCCTTCCTTGGCTATTCCCTCCAGCACATAACAAATATGCTCTTTAATTTTATCTTCTCCAATAATTTCAAAATTATATAAATCAGTTAATTTATCCGATTCCATTATATCTTGATAGGAAAAATCGCTTCCCATCATCCCCTGATTGAGCATATGACCAGATATTTTAATTAATTAGGACATATGTCCGGTTACTTTCTGAAATTAAGTATTCATCGGTCTTTGTAAAATTGGCAAATTTAAGACTATCTGAAGTCTTGAAATCTTAGAGGTGAATTTCACCGTGATCAAAAAGTTGCCTCTCTTCAGCCTATATTAAAGCTTTTTTAAAAAAGAAAAATTCGTAGCTGAAACTATCTTAATGAATCTATTTGTTTTCGTCAATTAACTGTTACGTAAAAGCGAAAAGTTCCGCTTCACGGTTTTCCAAGTATAATAATCAAAAAACTTCAAGGAGGAAAACCATGAAGCGGGTTAATCAAAAAGGTGAATTCGTCTATCCTGAGGAGATTATTCACAGAGCAAATATTCTGGGCTTAGTTATTAAAAAGAAAATAACTCAATCTCAAGCGGCTAAGGAACTAAAGTTAAAGTTTGATAGCAGATAGAGAAGCTTTTAAAGAAATATCGTAAAGGGAAATTCCCTGAACTCTCTAATTCACACTAAATCAGGAGAACCCTGGAATAAAATAGACACGGTAATAAGAGACAATGTAAAGGAAATCAAGAAAATGCATCCTAATTTTACTAATCCCCATATAGGCCACATTGCTGAAAGGGAGCTTAAAGAAAGGGGAATATTGATAAAGCTTAATAGGACAACAGCTAGAGACATCCTCCTTGAGGTTCCTGGCTATAAACCTGCAGTAGTTAGATTCAGACCAGCAAAGAGGTTTGAGATGGAGAAAATAGGGGAACTTGTTCAGTTTGACACCTCATCTTCGAGAAGCTGGTTTTTCTACGCTGGATACTTTTTTGAAAAGGATAATGTTTATAACAATATGCTCGTCCTAAGGGAAGTGATGGAAAAATACGGTGTCTTTGAGATAGTCTATACTGACTGTGATAGTAAATTCAAGTTCAGCCCCAGAAAGCCATCTATGTATCAGACGGTTATAGTCATCCCGGATGAGGTTATAACGCAGATAAAGCGTGCTCTTTTAAAAATAGGCTCTACGCTTTTAACTCACTTTCCGGGAAATGCCAGAGCTACAGGAAAGATAGAGAAGTGGTTTCAGTTCTTTCAGTCCCGGTTTTGCAGGGAATACGAATTTGAGAATCTCCCCCTATCCGAACTTGATAAAAAATTTCAAGAGTTTATCAATTTTTGCAACAATAGATTTCACGAGGGAAAAGAGACACCAAACAAAAGGTTTCAAAGAGCGGTTGAAGAGGGAAGAACAAGATTTTACCCTCTTCTTGAAAATGTAAATCTTGATGATATATTCTGTCTTATAGGAAAAAGATGCCTTAAACAGGATAATACCTTCAAGCTACAATGGAACTATCTATAATTTAGCAAAAAACAGAAGGTCAATTACTCCCAAAGATAAGGTGGAGTTACATATCCATCCTGGGAAAAAGATCAGAGCCTTTTATAAGGGTGAACTTGTCCAGGAATTTCCCTATATCAAAGCGGAAATTTAAGCTTTTACGTGACATTAGATTTAGCTGATAAATCTCTTAATTTTTTCTTTTTTTCTTCTTACAGACATTCTTGAGGGTAAAACCTCTTCTATCTTTTCTTTATGAAGGAGATTAAGTCTCTCAATGAGCTCTTTGTATTGCTTAGTCAGTCGTATGCTTAAATTTGTGGAAAAAGCTGCATCCTCTAAAGACAATCCTTTCTTGAGACAAAAATGAACCCTGGCAAAATCAAGTAGATAAGTATCTACTGCTGTGGGGTGATGATAGGTTTCCCTGGCAATATCAGGGGTAGTCTTTCTTTCTAAAAAAGCTTTTTTACAAATCAGAGCTTTGTGAGTAACACTTGATCCTATATCCTGCACTGTCCCTCGGTAAGGAAGGATACAGCTATGTTCTTTCTCATACTCTTTTATTAATCTTTGAGCAGTGGCTATACCAATATGAAAGAGGACAGATACATCTACCTGGGCTAAAACTCCTCCCTGGGAATAGGCACTTTTGAGAATTCTGGCAATTGCTTCTTTGAGAACCTCTTTTTGTTTGACACCTTTTGAGTATTTATCAATATCTTCTTTGGTGGTTATGGGCAAGAGCACCGGAATAATTCGAGTGTCTTCCATCTTTTTGCCAAAATGATGAGTCTCATCTATGGCTACAGCGAACCAGAGCATCTGTCCACTTTTAAGATGACTGGCAGGGGGATAAAATCTTTGAATGATTTTTTTCACTTCTTCTACGAACTTTGAGACCATAATAGGACCACCCAAGTGAGGAGTCTCAGTTAAGATGAAGTTAGATAAAGCCACTTCAAAGGTTTTAGCCTTTAGGGGAATAAAATTATCCTTAAGCTGCTTGGATTTAATCTTCATCTTCACATCCCCCTTTTTTTATCCTGGCTAAGACCTTTTGACTTTACCAGCTGAAGGATCTCTTCTAATCGATCTTTGTATTGAGGAGTATTGTATTTCTTATAAAGAGCTTGATAATCCTTAACTAACGAAGGAGAGATCTGTACTAAAAAGGCAATATCCTCTGGACTATAGTCCTCAGAGGTTAAGAAAGCCACTCTTCCGAAGGTAAGGATGTATCTCTTGATAGCTTCCAGAGAGTGAAAAATACTCTTTTGAATTTGAGTAAAAGTTTTTCGAAGAATATAGAGTCTGACCGTCTCTACTCGATGGGATAGGCCTCTACCTATATCCTTCTGTGGACCTCTTGTAGGAACACTAATTCCTCTGGAGGCTAAATCTTTGATATCTCTTCTTATGGTTCTAACATCACAGCCTAAAATCTTGTAAGCTAAATCCTCCTGAGTTAGATATATTCCCTGATCTTTAGCTTCAGAAGTTATGCGGCAGAGCCTATTTTGACGAAGAGCTACCGGCCCAAACTTGGTGCGAGTCTCCTCATCCTCTCTACCTGTATCCAAGGTTACAATAGCTGTGTCCATTTGGCACTTTTTTAATGGTTTTCCCGGCGGCTCTTCTACTCTAACTCCTATTACTTTAAGTTGACCAGCGTTTACATATTTTTCCTTAGCGAACTCAGGGAAGTAGACGTTCTTAGTTGTCTCAAGGATCCCTTTCGAGGTAAAAGGATTACATCTACATCCTTCTTCGATAAGATTGAGGAACATTTGATCCAATGTTTTAGCCTGAAGTCGTGAATTTAAATCTTTACTATAGTTCTGTCTTTTAATCATAGGACATACCTCCTGAATGGTTATTTTTTACTATACAATTTCTTAATCCTTTATGCAATAAGGAT
>JAYEHT010000006.1:0-6089 GCA_034659655.1 Candidatus Aerophobota bacterium
CCAGCCTCTTGCACGAATAAGCCTTCCCTCCGGGAGAATTTATCTTTAAAATTACAGCCTTTATCCTTTTCTTCCACCCGTTCAATGTCTTTCAGCTCCACTTCATTATCAGCAGCCCTAAAATCCTTTGCAATCTCTTCAGCAAGTCTTTTTTGTTTTTCCGGTCTGCGAGTAATAGATAACTAAGACCTTCATTTAAACTTCCTTTATACCATTCTATTCTCATAGCGAACTATCTCACTAATTTTTTCTTAGTATAGCAGTCCTTGCCTCCTTTTTGGCTTTGATATAATGTTTTGCGGATAAAAAAATTTGCCGATAGACCAATTTGGGCGAACTGAAACGGAACCTTTTATGCTGTTAGATGAGGTTGCTAGGATCATTTTATCAATTTCCTTTGTCTATGATCGCTCCACTTCAAACAGATTAACAAGTAACATGAATAATAGCAGCAACTTTTTTTATTTTAGCCAGCTCGTTAAATTTATCTTGAATACCTGGTGTCTTAGCTTCTATTATCTCTATTCCTTCCTTTTCTAAAAGGCCTCTTGCATCACTAGATAGACTTGCCAATCCCGACGTACCCTTTCCAATAAAAACCACATCTGGTTTTTCTTTCAATACATACTCAGCTTGCTCTTTTGCAAAAGTATGACCATACGTCCTTTCTTCAACTTTGCCGGAAGGGAGTATATAAACATCATGTTTATAAGTTACATTATCTACTGTAATAGATCCAAAATTGGATGAATTTATCTTAGCCATAGTTATTCACCCCCTTTTTTAATTAATTCAGTCTCCTTTATAAATGCTACTTACAAGTTGGGCATCGGGCAATTTCATCTAACTTAATTATATACGAAATTCGCTTTTTGGTCAAAATTGGGGGAATATATAAACTTTGTTACTCATTCTTCTGTAATGTTTCCATGCTCCAGGAAACCTCAAAATGAGCTATTCGCTTTAATAATTCTTTTCTGCTTCTTTCGCTAACCCAGCCCTCCATAGAAGGCCAGAACATAGCTCCAGATATTCCCCAAAAAACCATAAGAATGAATAGCTGGTACAAATGGTTGGAAAAGGAGAAAAAAAGAGAAGAGAGAAAAAGACCTGCAAAAGCCAACAATACTATGTTTTTACGTTTCTATCTGTTAGATAGTTTCCCAAATAAATAGCGAGAAGAGAAATAGCGTAATAGGTTAGCTTTCCTAAAAGAGTGAATGTAAGTAGTAGATTAGCTTCTATAAAGCTTAGACCTCCCTAAATTCTAAATCCTAAGCACCAAATCCTAAGCACCAAATCCTAAGCAAATCCAAAATTCAAATATCTAAATTCAAAACTAATTACTATTCAGCCACAGATTTACCCCATTAGATGCAAAGCTATCTAACGGGGTTTACGCTGATATTTTTCTTTTATTATATATCAATCATTTACTTTAAACTTATCTGTGTCCACCCGCGGCTAAATAGTTACGCTCTTTTTAAATTAATGTTTGTTCTTCTAACCCGCATTGTTTTGAATTTTGGATTTTGGTCATTTGATATTGTTTAGGATTTAGATATTAGAATTTGGAATTTCACCTCTTTTCAGGAAATCTTACCTATTACTTATAATGTATATGAAACGTGAACGAAAAGTTTATATATTATGAACAAATAGTTTATAAATTATGAGCATAGAAAAGCTGTTTTCAACAAAGGAAAGGGTAAAGGTTATTAAAGAGGTCATCTATTCAGAAAGTGAGTTTGGTGTTAATGAGATAGCAAGAAAACTTAAACTCAGCAAAGGTTTAATTTCAAAATATTTTGAAATTCTTACTAAAGAGGATGCGCTTAAAAGAAGGAGAAATAAATTCTTTGTTCTGAATACCAGCAAAGTTAAGGCAATAAAAATAATGCTTAATACTCTTAAGATTAATTCCAGGATTTTCAAGAAGTATAAGTTTGTAAGAGCTGCTGGATTGTATGGAAGACCCTCTTTTTTACCACTCACTGCACTTTGGCTCAATAATTTTGTATGGGGAAGAGGATGAAATTTAACGTAGACAAACTGCTTGAATTAGGATTGCTCAGGAGAATACCAAAATCTGAAGAGAAAGCAGAAGAAAGTATAAAATCTGCTGAAACAAACCAGCAAATTCGTTTTCTTCGGGCATTAATTGGTGAGATTACGCCTTTTTGACAATCCTTTCCAGCTCACTTTCCCAGAAATCATGTGTATCGAAATGTTGGTTAGGATCACGGAATATCACATAAGCCCAGTAGAGGGCGAATATACCCAGAGTGATAATCGAGAGGAAGATATAGAGCCCGTACGATCTTCTACAAAGGGGATGAGTGGGAGTGACAGTGAAAGAGATTCCCTTCTTGTTCAAGATCTCTGCCATTCTTCCGAAAAAGGCTGTCTCTCCCTGTTCATGATAGTAGTAGTCCATGGTCAGGTAGTAGAGGATGACGAGACCAACGATAACTGCCGCAAGGGTAAAGAGCCCAAAGTATTTCAGCAAGTGGTGAAAGAGCCCGAGATAACTCAGGGTGAGCCAGAGACCAAATAGAAGATTTGAATGATGCGCTTCTCTTCTGTCCAAGAGGGGGTCTACTCTCGTTAAAGCCTCGGGTTCTGTGTCAAATTTCTCCTTTATCCAGGCCGAGAGTTTTGCCTTGAGCCTCTTTATTCGATCAAAATGCTCATTTCTCCGCTTGTACAGCAGCCAGTTATACCACCATACGTAGATAGCCACCAGAAGAGAAACGACAGTAGATATGACCCTCCCCGCACCAAATCCAACAACCCATCTCCCTATACCTCCGATGATAGCGCTGATGATAATGACCACGAGGAGAAAGACCAGATATAGCCCGAAGGAGAGTCTTCTGTCTGTCTTTCTTCTTTCTTCTAGTTCCGCAATTGCTTCTGCCATTCCTGTACCTCCTGAAATAGTTTTATGAATTAGACCACCTCAATGGCCAGCAACCTGCCCACCTTCAATTTGAGGGACATAAGAGTTTTCTCTTATATTAGCTCGAAAGTGAGAGATGTCAAAAAAACTATTGATGGGCTTTCGATCTATCGACTTCAATATTCTGTGTATTGTCACATAACTTATACTGAGATTTCTGAAAAAGTCAAAAGTCTCTGATTTCATTGACAACCATTTCCTCCAGGTATATAATTAGATACAGAGCAGGAGTAGTCAATGAGTGAGGAGGGGTGTGAGAAAAGCAACGAGAAAATAGAGATAACCAGGAGGAAGCAGAAGACGTTATCGAAGCTTTTACCCCAGCAATAACTGATGTTCTGTCCAGAGGAGAAGGTAGGTGAGTACTTTTCGAATGTTGAGCTTCGTTCCTTCCTGGTAAGATAAAACTTTTTCAAGGACATCTCGGGACTTTTCCCCTCCGTCGCTGTATATCCGCTTTGAATTATTTCTGCTCATCTCCTTAGCTACGGGGAAAAATTTAAACTCGGAGGCTTCGCCTCCTCAAACAGTAAATTTTCCTTTTTCCTCAACTCGGAGATTCGTTAAGGTAGCTTCTATAAGGCTCCTTCGGGGAAAGTTCCTCGATACCTGGATAAACCTTTCCTGTATGATCAAAGAGTGGGGAAAGGGAGTTAAGAGGTCACAGTATGCGCCAAGATGCTATCTGAACCATCAGTAACTTTCTTTAAAAAATGGATCCTGGAGGAATTCTTTGGAATATCACGTGCTTATCGCGTTTGGTTTAACCTTATTTGCAGGGTTGTCAACCGGTATTGGAAGTTGTATAGCGTTTTTTGCTAAGAAATCGAAAGTCGGATTCCTCTCACTGGGTCTGGGCTTCTCAGCAGGGGTAATGATTTACATCTCCTTTGTTGAAATCTTGAGAAAATCAAAAGAATCAATAGCGGCACTATCTGGAGCAAAGTTTGCCAGTTGGATTACGGTGGGAGGCTTCTTTTTAGGAATGGTCATCACCGCCTTGATCGATAAGGTTATTCCTGAACGTGAGAATCCTCATGAGGTGAGGTCAGATCATGATTTAGACCTGTTAAAAAACAAAGAAGCATCTTCTGATGATGTCTCCTCTCGTTCGCTTATGAAGACAGGAATTTTCACGGCCTTGGCTATTGCTGTCCACAATTTCCCTGAAGGGCTGGTGACCTTCTTTGGGGCGCTGGTTGATCCTGTGTTTGGGATTTCCATTGCCGTCGCCATTGCGATTCATAACATTCCCGAGGGGATTTCCGTTTCGGTCCCCATCTTCTACGCAACGAATAATCGAAGAAAAGCTTTCATTTACTCTTTTCTCTCAGGACTTGCAGAACCTATCGGAGCGTTGGTTGGTTATTTTGTCTTGAGACCATTTTTAACTGATGTAGTAGTTGGGGTATTGTTCAGCGCGGTGGCGGGGATCATGGTCTACACCTCCTTAGATGAACTCCTGCCCACTGCCAGAAAATATGGGAAAGGACATACCGCTATTTTAGGTTTAGTGTTGGGAATGGCCGTGATGGCATTGAGCCTATTATTATTCTTATAAAACTTATAGTTGCCGGAACTTCTGCCGGTGAGTGATTTTAATTCACCCACCCGGGACTCTTCCAGTACGATGCTTTTCACCTTATCCAAAACTGCAAAATCTAAGGAGGCTAATAAAATCTTTATGGCGTTTAGGAAAAGCACCCCTCCTGCTTTAAATATAAAGCCTGCTATTATGAAAGATGCTATTCTATCCAGATGCACGTTTAGAAAACCCCCTATGAAATTTGCTAAGATAACGACACCAGTGTAGAGGTCCGTTTTGTAACCCTTAGCATCACCAGCAAGAGCAGGAGACTGAGTTAATCTGGCTATTTTTCTTTCGTAACGCATAAAACCATAAATAATGCCCAGAATCAGGCAAATACTTGGCAACGTAAGAGGGATATTCCTTAGAATAGATGCTCTTTCGCCTTTAACTGCTGATACCAGGGTCTCATATCCAGCAAAAAATATAAGAAGAGAGCTAAGGAGAGCAATTAAATTCTCTACCTTGAAAATACGCCTAAAAAATACTTCAGAAAAACTAAGGTGATATTTATTCCTATGGAAAACAGGGAGGCTTTTTCAGCTTTTTCTATAGCCATTTCTATTCCTCAGAAGATCGATCTTTTAGGCGTGTTTATTGTAATGGAATAACCAGGTTGGGTCAAACTTCAGATTATCCCCTCATATCCGGAGAAGTTTCCTGCCTCAATAAGAATGAGAATGGAGATTTTCAGATCACTACACCTGATGCAACGAAAGGAATTTTCCTCTGAATCTGTTATCTTCTCTTTGGATCGAGGAGAGTTTGCCGTCTCTTTCGCTACGTGGTAAGCCATCACGACGAGACTCTCCGGGAGTGAGAGAGAAAGCAGGAGCTAAAGGTTTACCAGAAATATTGAGGCATTGAGAAGCGCGGCGAGACTTACCCATGAAATGTACGGTAAAAGCAGGAAGCCCGCAGGCCTTGATACCTTCAAGAACTTGAGGATCGTCAATAGTATAGCAACCCAGAGCACTGAGATTACAATGAGTCCCCCGAGAGGGGATTGAAAGCCGAAGAAAACTACTGACCAGAGGATATTGAAAATTAACTGGACCACAAAGATGGTAAGAGCTATCCTGACCTGACGGCTACCCAATCCTTTACGCCATACAAGAAACGCTGATATTCCCATGAGAAAAAATAGGCTAATCCACACCGGGGCAAATAACCAATTGGGTGGGGTGAAAGGTGGCTTTTTTAGAGTTGCATACCAGGTTGGAATTGACGGTGCTGTGAAAGCTGAACCAATAACACCCGCCATCTGGCAAACAATTACGCTTATTACCAGCTTACCAATCTCGGTTACGTTGATCTTTTTCATATTATTTTATGTGACCTCCTTATTCGAAAAAAAATTCTGCTGTCAGTATATCTATCTTCGTTTCTTTTGTCAAGTATACGCATTAAGATGTCAATTAAAGTTTAAAAGTGCACTGATTTTATGGTGATTTAAAGTTTAAAAGTGCACTATTTGATCCTTGATCATTGCCAAAAAACGAAATATACCATACTATCTTCTTAAAATGATGTAAAAGG
>JAYEHT010000007.1:0-6059 GCA_034659655.1 Candidatus Aerophobota bacterium
AAAAACTGAAAGAATTAAATAAAAGGCTCATAACCGATGGGAATATTGATGATGTTATAAGAAGACTTAAGATTCTTCCGTCTAACTTTAGTGGAAATGAGGAATTTTTGAGGTTTTTGAGAGGTCAAAAGACCATTTATCTTGAGAAAGAAGAGCGAGAAAGAAACATAAAATTTATAGATTACAAAAATTCCAAAAATAATATCTTTATCTTCACTCAAGAATTTGAGTTTGAAGATAAAGATATTAGAAGAGCCGATATAATTATTTTCATAAATGGTTTCCCTATAGGAATCATGGAGAACAAAAGTCCAACAGTAGAAGAGGCAGAAGAAGAGGCTCTGGATCAAGTTAGACTTTATACCGAAAGGATTCCTGAACTTATAAAATTCATTCAATTCTATACTACCTGTGATGGTATTCGGTTATATTACGGTCCGACCTGGAAATACGAATCAAAGACATTCTATAGGTGGAAAAGTGAAAATGGATTTAATTTTGATAATTTGGTAAAGACATTTTTTAACAAAGATGAGATTCTTAAGACTTTAAAACGATATGTCGTATTTTTAAAGATTGACGAAGAACTTCAAAAATACATCCTGAAACAACATCAAAGAAGGACTGTAAGAAAAATCATCAAAAGGGTTTTGGAAGGAAAAGAAAAGAAAAAAGGTCTTATCTGGCACACACAGGGTGCTTATAAAACTCTGACGATGATAGTTTGCGCTGATGAATTAAGAAAATTTCCAGAATTAGAGAATCCAACAATATTGGCTGTAATTGATAGATTAGAATTAGAGAGTCAAATTAAGCAGAATTTCGAAGGATTCGGTTTCCCTAATGTTGAAGAAGGAAGAGCAAGAAGTAAACATCATCTCCAAGAACTCCTTGTTTCTGATTATAGAGGACTTATCATTACTACCATTCAAAAGTTCGAAGGGATTGCTAAGCATATAAACAAAAGAGAGAATATCATTGTTCTCATCGACGAGGCACATCGCAGCCAGGAAGGGGGCCTTGGCAACTATATGCGGGCAGCCTTGCCCAATGCTTATTATTTCGGGTTCACTGGCACACCTATTGACAAGAGTAAGATTGGAAGAGGAACATTTATAGCCTTTGGTTATCCTGATGAGCCTTATCTTGATAAATATTCTATAGATGAATCCATAGAAGATAAAACTACTATTCTACTCTATTATACCCTTACTCCGATCGATTTACATGTGGACAAAGAAACTCTTGAAGAAGAATTCTTTAAAGTGGTGGAAGAAGAAGGAATTGTCAGTATAGATGGAGTAAATAAGATTATAGAAAAGGCTGAGAAATTAAAAGCGGTATTGAAGGCTCCTGATAGGGTAGATAAAATAGCCAGGCATATTGCTAAGCATTATAAAGATTCTATTGAACCCTTGGGATTTAAAGCTTTCATTGTGGCTGTAGATAGAGAAGCTTGCGCCCTTTATAAGGAGGCGATAGATAAATATCTTCCTCCTGAATATACAGAAGTTGTCTATACAAGAGACTATAAAGATAGCGGACTTTTAAGGAGATACTATATCGGTGAGGAAGATGAGAAAAATATTAGAAAATCGTTTAAATCACAAGATGAATTGCCAAAGATTTTAATCGTTACCCAGAAGTTATTAACTGGATACGACGCTCCCATACTTTATGGGATGTATCTGGATAAACCCCTTAAAGACCATACTTTACTCCAGGCAATTGCAAGGATAAATAGACCTTACCAGAGAAAGACCTGTGGGCAAGTTTTTGATTATATCGGTATTTTTGAAAATTTGCAGAGAGCTCTTGCTTTTGATTCCAAGGATATAAGCCGTGGTCTAATTGATATAGAGTTTCTAAAAGTAAGATTTAAAGATTTGATGGGTCAGGCAAGAGAGATTCTTATTAACGTTGATATTGAAGATAAAGAAAAAAGAGTAGCCAACATTATCGAGTACTTTTTTGATGAAGAAAAGAGGAAGGAGTTTATAAAGATATTCAACCAGATTCAAGAAATTTATGAAATCATTTCCCCTGATGAATTTTTGAGGGACTATATAAGGGACTATCAACTATTGGTTCAGGTTTATAAAGTAATATATAATGCATACAATCCTGAAGCTGAAAGGAAAAAAATTCATCGGGAAGTACTCAAAAAAACAGAGAAATTGATAAGAGAAAGTGTTGAATTAAGCGGTATAACGGATTCTTTGCCTATTTATGAAATTAATAAGGACATTGCTAATTTGATAAGAGCGGATAAATTGTCGGAGCGGGTAAAAATTGTAAATCTACATAGAAGTTTACTTATCTATATTAATGAGAATAAAGATAAGCAGCCTTTTTTAATATCTATTTCTGAGAAGATTGAAGAAATAATAGGGCAATTGAGGGAGAGGCAAAGAAGTATTGAGTCGGCAATCAGCGAATTGACTAAGTTAGCTGAAGAAATCGCCGCTTCGAAAAAAGAACAGAAGGATTCGAAACTCGGTAAAGAAGAATTCAGCATATTTTGGGTTCTTAGAAGCTATAGAGTAGATAAGCCGGATGAGATGGCAAGAATAATTTACAAAGAAATGGAGAAACAGAGAGATTGGTTCTATAACGAGAAAATAGAAAGAAAATTGAGAACAGAACTGTATAAATTATTATTGCATTTTCGTAAAGCAGGGTCCATAGAAGAAGTACCACCTTATGAAACTCGGGGATTGAAAGAAATTGTGGATAGTATTTTGAGAATTCACAGAACTTTAATCAAGAGGAGATGATGAAGATAGAAATTGAAAGGCAGAAAAGAAAAAACTTCGCTTTGAAAATCGAAAAGGAAGAGATTAAAGTTTTAATGCCCGAATACCTTGATGAAAATAATAAATATGTAAAAAGATTCATCCAAAAAGGATTAGCAAAAATTGACAAAGAAGTAGATTTTAAATTTTCTGAGATTGTAAGTAAAAATGAGTTGTTAAAGATCAGCAATCAGTGGCAGGAAAAATTAAAAGTTAAACCTAATAGAATTCAGATAAAAAGGATGAAAAATAAATGGAGCTCATGTTCATCTAAAGGGAATATAACTTTTAATAGTGAGATAGCATTATTGCCAAAAGAAGTTGCCGAGTATGTTGTTATCCATGAGTTATTGCATCTTGCAGTACCAAATCACGGAAAAACATTTAAGGTTTTGTTATCTGCCTACTTACCTAATTGGGAAGAGCTACATTTTAAACTTTTTTCGTATTCAATCTTACTTGGTAACATCCATTATTAGAATGATCAGGCTTCTGAAAGAGCATACTGGTGAAGAGTCTGGTTTTGAAGAGAGGAATTAAGAGTTTTATGGAGACCAACTGAATAATAAATAGCCTCAGAGGATATACCGAGAGAGGTCGGTGCTTTCCACTATATCCTTCAGTCTTTCTCTTACATAATCGGTGGTGATAGTGAAGGATTTATCAGAGGTATCGGGAGCTTTAAAGGAGATATCCTCTAAGAGCTTTTCCATAATAGTATACAGTCTTCTTGCTCCAATATCCTCTGTTCTCTCGTTAACCAGAGAAGCAAAAGAGGAAATTTCTTTGATAGCCTCCTCTTCAAAAATTAATTTTATATCTTCTGTCTTCAGGAGAGCTCTATACTGCTTTATTAAAGCATTCTTGGGTTCGGTTAAAATTTTATTAAAATCTTCTTTTGTGAGTCTATTCAGTTCCACGCGGATAGGAAATCTTCCCTGGAATTCGGGGATTAAATCAGAGGGAGAAGCAGAGTGGAAAGCTCCCGCGGCTACAAAAAGGATATGGTCGGTTTTCACAGCTCCATAGCGAGTGCTTACCGTAGTTCCCTCTACGATAGGCAAGAGGTCTCTTTGTACTCCCTCTCTTGAAATATCCGCTTTATCTGTCTCTCCTCCAGTAATCTTGTCTATCTCATCAATAAATACTATCCCCGAGTTCTCTATGCGTTTAATAGCCTCTTCAATAACTTTATCCTTATCAATCAATTTCTTAGCCTCTTCTTCGATAATAACCTTTCGAGCCTCTTTTAAAGGAAGTTTTCTTTCTCTTGGGCGTTTGGGCATCATATCCCCCAGTAAATCCTGAAAGTTCATTCCCATCTGTTCTACCCCTGCGGTGCTAAATATCTCCATCATAGGAGTAAATTTATCTACTGTTTTTATCTCAATTAGTCTATCTTCTAATTCTTTATTCTTTAGTTTCTCTCTTAATCTTTCTCTCGTTCTCCTTGCTCTTTCTACTCTTTCATCTTTCTCTGTCTCCTTTTCTTGAGAAGTTAAAGCTTCCCGGGGGAGAGGAAGGAGAATATCCAAAAGTCTCTCTTCAGCTAACTTTTTTGCTTTTTCTCTCACCTTTCTCATCATTTCCATTCTTACTTGATGCACCGCTGTATTAGTTAAGTCTCTGATCATAGACTCTACGTCTCTACCTACATAACCTACCTCAGTATATTTACTTGCTTCTACTTTTATAAAAGGAGCCTGGGCTAACTGGGCTAATCGACGAGCAATCTCTGTTTTCCCCACTCCTGTAGGACCGATCATAATAATATTTTTAGGAGCTACTTCGTCGCGGAGTTCAGAGGGGAGTTTTTGTCTTCGCCACCTGTTACGCAAGGCAATAGCTACGGCGCGTTTAGCGTTATCCTGTCCTATAATATATTTATTTAGCTCCCTCACTATATTGGAAGGAGCAAGATATTCTTCTCTCATTGTAATTCCTCAATAGTAGTCTGCTCATTTGTATAGACACAAAGGGAGGCGGCTATACGCATAGCTATCTCCACAATCTTCCTGGGAGGATAATTAGTATGCTTAGCTAAGGCCTGGGCAGCAGCTTGAGCAAATCCTGCTCCTGAACCTATAGCTATTACCCGATCATCAGGTTCTATTACATCTCCGCTTCCCGATATTAATAAAGATTTTTCCTTATCAGCTATAATCATCAAGGCTTCTAATTTACGCAGTATCTTATCCTGCCTCCAATCTTTGGCCAATTCCAGAGTAGCTCGAGAAAGATTTCCCTGATACTGTTCAATCTTTTTTTCGAATCTTTCAAAAAGGGTGAAAGCATCGGCAACTGCTCCTGCAAACCCGGCTAAAACTCTTCCCTTGTAGAGTTTCCTTATCTTCTCTGCTTTATGTTTCATAATTATATCTTTAAAAGTTACCTGCCCATCCCCTCCAATGGCTACACTATTTTTATCCCTTACTATTAAAATAGTTGTAGAGTGAAACATAGTTTTTCCCCTTAATTTTTATTTTACCCCGTTAGATAAGCTTCTCTATCTAACAGGATTCAAAGCCTCTTCCAAACTTTCTAACGGGGTTTACGCTCTTGGATGCGTCTTCTGGTAAACTTCTTTCAACCTTTTGGGGGTTATATGAGTATATATCTGAGTAGTAGAAAGTCTTTCATGCCCTAATAATTCTTGTACAGAACGAAGGTCAGCTCCTCTATTTAAAAGATGGGTAGCGAAGGAGTGACGCAATGTATGAGGACTGGCTGATTTAACAATATTAGCTAAATTTAAATACTTGTTTAGCTTTTCTCTAACACTTCTATCAGATAGCCTTTCTCCAAATCTATTTAAGAAAAGAGCTTTTACTTCGCTTCCCTCCTTTTGTTCCCTTTTTTCTAAATAGAGATTCAATGCTTTTATGGCATAATTTCCCAGAGGAATCATTCTCTCCTTGCCTCCTTTGCCTTTTACCTTAACTACTCCTTCCTCTAAATCTACCTCATCTATATTTAAACCTGTTAGTTCTCTCACTCTCATTCCTGTGGCGTAAAGCACCTCCAGAATGGCTTTATCCCGGCAATGGAAGAAATCATCCTCTTTTGTCGAATTTAAAAGTTTTTCCACCTCCTCTTCTTCCAAAAAGGAGGGTATCTTTTTTCCCAGCTTTGGACCTCGCAAAGCAGCTAAAGAAAAAGATGGGGTATATTTCTTTAAATAAAGATAATGAAAAAAAGAACGCAGGACAGCTACTTTCCGAGATAAGGTAGTTTTTTTTAATTTCTGCTCTTTTAGAAAACAGA
>JAYEHT010000008.1:0-6056 GCA_034659655.1 Candidatus Aerophobota bacterium
AGCAGCATGATAATCGGGTACTATTTCCTTTCCTATAGCCTTCTTGAACAGTTCAACAAATTTGTCCTGACCGGGACCGATCCAGTCCAAGCCAATCTTCTTGGCTCCTTCAGCGGAATATGTGACGCCGTATTCCCAGTGCGAAGGACCCATTACTCCCTCAGCCATACTACCTAAAGCTTCATAATAGGCAGGTAATGTAGCGGAGGCCACTAGCGATAAGGCTTTAACATTTATATCCAGATCTCCCATCTGCTTGCCGAAAAGCTGGCCGTCTTCATAATGTCCTCCACCAATTACTACCTCTGGCTTAATTGCTTTCAAATCAGAAAGCAGAGGAGTCAGATCAACTACCCCCTTGGGATAGGTCCTCTTAAACACAACTTCAAAGCCGAGTTTTTTGGCATGCTCTTCCGATCCCTTCAGAGTCGTCCTGGCAAACTCAGAATCCTCATAAACTAAGGCGACTTTCCTGGTTGAGGGATCGACCGTGTGAATCATATCCAGGGTTCCCACATGATACCTGGTAGCCGGACCGATTGTCTGGACTATATACTCGTATCCCTGCTGAAAGATCCGATCGCTAGCACCACCGTGATCCATATAAACCATGCCATACTTTTCTGCCACAGGAGCTCCGGATAGAGTAAGTCCTGAGCTGTAAGGAGCTATGACAAAATCTACTTTATCAACGGTGATTAAACGTTCTAACAGGCTCATTACAGCTTCCTTTTTTGATTCGCAATCGTAATAAATGTATTCCAGGGGGACTTTTTCCCCGGCTATCTCGACACCGCCGTAGACATCGTTAACCCACTCAACAATCGCTTTTATGCCCCCATAGGCCTGTTCCCCTGCCTTGGCATACTTTCCCGAAAGACATAAGGAGTGGCCAACTACTATCTTTTCAGGAACTGAGGCGGATGCTGGTTTATCATAACCCACGGCTAAGAGAAAACCTAAAATTACCACCGAACTTACAATGGTTATTAACCACTTGTTCCTCATAATAATTCCTCCTTTCTTTTAATTGCTTAGGCTAACTAAAGATAGAATTCAATCTTTTTTGAAAGCTTCCAGAAAGAGAAATTAATCTTTCAACACTTTTCTCTTTGGAAAACCTTCTTTTATCCCGATTAATGGCCATATTTACTCTTTCACCTCCCTCTGGCCCTATTTTTTAGCTTCTCCTTTGTAAAGGATCTAATTTCATTACTAATTGCTAACACATTTTTTTGTCAAGCATACCTCGGGACTTTTCCCTCACCGCCAGAGTATATCCGCTTTAAATTACTCTGCTCATTTCCTCTATGGCATATACCTTACAGTGTAGGGTATATTGCTGGATAAAAAAAATTTTGTCAAATCACGCCCCTTCCTCTCTTATAATAGATTCCCTAAAAGACTATATGTAATTTATCACACCTTAGAAATTTTGTCAACTAACTTTTGTGTATTGACATCTGCTGGCGCTCGGCTTGACATCTCTTAGCTCCCAGTTTATAATCGTGCTGGACGTGAGATTAACCAATCTCACAAGCTCTTTTATTTGTAATCCCAAATTGAAATGTTTCAGACCTTATGGGATCTGAAAAGAAAATCAATTTGTCACACCTTGATTTGAGATCTCTTAAAATAAGTATAATGAAAAAGGAGGATAGGGTCAATGATAGTCACAACTGTCATCGTTTATGTGAAACCTGAGAACATTAACAATTTCATCGAGGCAACCTCAAAAAACCATGAGGCTTCAATTAAAGAACCTGGCAATATGAGATTTGATGTACTTCAATGCACCAGCGACTCAACAAGATTCTTGCTTTATGAGGTTTATGAATCTGAAGAAGCCGCAGCAGCTCATAAAAAAACAGAGCATTATTTGCAATGGAAAAAAACAGTTGCTGATTGGATGGCAAAGCCACGCAAAGGTATTCCTTATAAAGTGATTTGCCCAGAAGATAGGAGAAGATGGTGATTCCACAATTTACATTTGCAAGAATACCAAAAATCTATTTTGGCGCTGGGAAATTCACTGGTTTAGACAAAATTATAAGCGAAGTGGGTAAAACCGTATTAATTGTAACTGGTGTTCACTCTTTTAAGTCTTCGGGCAAATGGGATGTTCTCATTAAAGCTCTTAAAGATAAGTCTATTAAATATTTTCATTTCTCAGTAAAAGGGGAGCCATCTCCTGATTCAATTGATAGAGCAGTTTCTGAATTTAGAAGGAAAGATATAGACGTCGTTCTTGCCATAGGCGGAGGAAGTGCAATAGATACAGGTAAGGCGATTTCTGCAATGCTCTTACAAAATACTTCTGTTATCGATTATCTGGAAGGCGTTGGAAGAGAGATATCGCATAACGGGATAAAGGTACCTTTTATTGCTGTTCCCACAACATCCGGTACGGGTAGTGAGGCTACAAAAAATGCGGTATTAAGCAGGGTTGGGCCTGATGGGTTTAAAAGGTCATTACGCCATAATAATTTTGTTTCCGATGTTGCAGTGGTTGATCCAGAGTTAATGCTATCCTGTCCTCCAGGTATAACTGCTGCCTGTGGAATGGATGCTTTTACACAATTACTTGAGTCCTATGTCTCTTCACAATCAACCCCTTTAACAGATGCTCTGGTAATTAGCGGATTGGAATATTTGAAAGACAATTTACCTTTAGCCTGTTCAACTGGTGCAAATGATACTAAAGTCAGAACTGCAATGGCATATGCTTCCCTTATTTCAGGAATTGCTCTTGCAAATGCAGGATTGGGAATTGTTCATGGATTAGCTTCGGCAATCGGTGGTTTTTTTAATATTCCCCATGGAGTGATTTGTGGAACTTTAGTTGGGTCAGTAACTGAGGTTACTATTAATAGATTAAAAAAAGGGAATGATCCAGAGAATATTGCTCTAAAAAAGTATGCAAAAATAGGGAGGTTGTTATCCGGGAGTGGTAGCAAAGATATAAACTACTGTTGTGAATTGTTAATTAAAAAGATTGGTGAATGGGCAAAAATATTAAAAATCCCTGTTTTGAGTGAATATGGTATACAAATTTCTGATATTAATAGAATTGTTGAGAAGACCAGGAATAAAAACAATCCAGTTAAGCTTGATAAAAATGAAATTAAGAAAATATTGTTAATGAGAATGCAATGATAACTTCTCATAAAGGCCGATTAGTAGTTTTTTGGTAACTATTTAGCCACGGATTCACACAGATTCACCCCGTGAAATACTCTATTTCATGGGGTAAACACAGATAGGTTTAATATAAATGAATAAAAAATATCAGCGTAAATCTGTGGCTGATAGGATTTGGTGTTTAGAATTTGATAGTTTAGAAAAGCTAAACTATTACACAAAAAATTAAAAAAGAGAGAATTCTTTTCCTTACAAAAATGACCGAATGGATCGATAGTCTAAGGGAATCTAAAACATATTTCTAATTGTCATGTAACCTTATTACGACATTGTTCTTTAGCCGTTAAGAGGGGAGATAAATAGTTGAGAATGAAATATCAACGTTTTCTTAGACCCGGATTTAGGCCCTTTGATCCCTTAGAACTTGCAAGAGAAACTGAAAAAATAGTAACTAGAAAAGGCAAAGAAGGATTCGAAAGGAAATACATTGGCATCTATTCAGCCCCGGTTTATAGAGGGATCGCTACAGGATATGCTGCGGGTTGTTGCCTGCGCTGTATTTATTGCTGGTCTAACTGGTCACGCGACTATCCGGAGAAGTTTGGAAAATTCCTTTCTCCAAAGGAGCTTTGTCAGAGACTTTTCAAGGCAGCTGAAGATGGCATAATCTCCCCTGGATGGGAGCGTTTTAGAAAACTCAAGATTCGCAAACTTCGTTTATCGGGATGCGAGCCAATAATTGGAAAAGAGCATCTGTTAGATGTTTTAGAATGTGTAGAAAAATCAAAATATCCTTTATTTATCCTTGAAACCAATGGTATCTTGCTTGGAAATGACAGAGATTATGTAAAGGATCTATCGAAATTCAAAAAGCTGTACGTGAGGGTTTCATTTAAAGCGGCGACTCCCGAAGGTTTCACACAAAGAACAGGAGCTCTTGGCAGCTATTATAAACTTCCATTTAAGGCTTTGCAATACCTTTTGGATGAAGGCATTGATGCAAGAGCTGCTGCAATGACAGATCCAAGAGTTATGCGTGAACCAGAAAGAAAGATCTTAATAGAAAAATTGAGCAAAATTGACCCGAGAATCTTAAATGAGGGACTTGAAGAAGAAAATATTGATGCTTATGACACAACAGTAAAAAGATTAAAGGCTTTTACTGATCCAGAATTTGCAAGCAAGCTGGAAAAAGAAATTGAGCATAAATAATCAAAGGGCCTTTGAAAAATTAAAGCTTTTCTCAGTTTCGTCTAAAAGACTCTCCAAATTGCCTTTGACAAATTCTTTTATCCGAAAAACGGAGGAGAAAGATTTGAAGCTTGAAGAAATAGTGGATAACTACATGCGAGAAGTTCCTGAAGTTAGGGATTATTGTGAGCGTTGCTTACAAACAAAAAGATGGTCTGGTAGCATTGTTTTGATGATAGTAGATGCTGCCTTTACTTCTATTGGCCTGAACTACTTTAAAACCGTTGTGCCTAAGGTAGAAAAATTCAGGCGAGAATTCGTTAATACAGGGAAGATCACGACTTTGGAAGATTTAGCGGTTGCTGGTGCTAATGATGCGCAGATTGAAAGAATCTGGAAAAACAAGCGTTCGTGGCAGGTGGTTAAATCTATTGCTTCTTACTTGGTTAAGCTTGAGAGTGAAAAGGGACTAACTGAGAGAGGAGCTTTTATTCACTGGGCAAGGCATAGTAAGCTTGAGGAATGGGAAAAAGATCCTGTGGGGAAAATGAATGGAGTTGGCATAAGCACCTTTCAATACTTAAGAATGATGGGAGGCATAGATACGGTAATGCCAGATAAAGTAGTCAAGAAAGTTATAGGAGAAATTTTAAGTAAGGCAAGCATAGAGATGCCTTCTAACGATATCGAGTTTGTTAGATTAGCGGAGTGGATTGCAAGAGAAACTGGTTATAAAGCTATCGAAATTTGCTGGATGACCTGGTTAATACAATCAGAAGCTGGGATAAGGAGGATCAAAAAATACACAGGAATATTGCCTAAAATTTAAACGGGGAGAGGAGGGATAAACGAAACGGTTCGGATATAGGTTCATAAAAGAAAGGCTGTCCAAGAACATTTTCGAGTTTGGAACCCGGTCCTGTAATTTTACCTGTCCCTGGTGCCAAAATAATGATATCAGTAAAAGGCCAGAGATGGTTGGAGGAGAAGGACTTGAAGCTTAAAGAAGTAGTCGATAGTGTGTTGTTTGTATCATCGCTTTTAAAATCTACTTTGATTACAAACTATTCTTTCTTTAACCTTACTGCGGTTCCGTAGGCAAGAATCTCAGCAGCACCTCTCATAATCATGGAGGTTGTAAATCTCACATTTATGACTGCATCTGCCCCTAACTTCTCTGCCTCTTGGACCATTCTGTTTAAAGCCTCCTCTCTTGCCTCACTTATCATTTCAGTATACTCCTTGATCTCTCCTCCCACGAGGTGCCTCAAACCAGCGGAAATATCTTTGCCTACATGCTTGGCTCGGATAATGTTTCCTTTGACTAGCCCTAAGGTTCCTACAACTTGCTTGCCTTCTATTTTACTTGTATTTACTATGATTATTTTTTACCTCCTTTAATCTTTCCCGTATAAGAGAGACCAATATACATACTATTCCTACCACCAGTCCTAAAATTGCTATTTTGACAATAAATGGAATTGTCAGGCTTTTAACAAAATGATACAAGCCGTAACCAGCAAGGATGCAAAGACTTACGCCTAAAAAGATGAATCCTAAAGGTCTCATTTTCATTTTATTCCCTAAAAAGCCCCTTTTCTTTTCTCCTCCCCAATAGTAGAAGAAGGACCGTGGCCAGGATAAACAATTACTCCATCAGGTAGTGCAAGAATTTTTTCTTTTATCGATTTAATAAGCTCTTCCTCGGATGCATTGGGGAAATC
>JAYEHT010000009.1:0-5925 GCA_034659655.1 Candidatus Aerophobota bacterium
ATGGAAGGCAATATCTGCTTTAATAAAAGGCTCAAAATTACCTTTCTCTACATAACTTTTACATTTATGGTGAAATTCAGATATCTCTAAAAGCTTCTTATGAAACTTTTCTCTATCGAGTTTTAAGAAGCTTAATTTAATAGCTAACCCTTCTAATGCTCCTCTAAGATCGTATATCTCCTCTATATCCTCAGGAGAAAGATTAGCCACAAAAGTTCCGTATCGAGGAATAATCTCCACTAATCCTTCTCTCTCTAACTTACTAATAGCTTCCCTTACAGGGGTTCTACTCACTCCTAACTCTTCTGCTAACTCTTCCTCTTTAATCTTTGTCCCCGGCTTTAAATCCTTATCACCTAATCTCCTCTTAATCGCCTCGTATACATCCTCACTTAAATTGGGACGATTTTTCATCTTCTTTTCCATAATCGTTTTCTCTTATATTGAGTTATTAATGTTGTATATATTATACAATATCATGTAAAAAAATCAACCCCCGCATTACAACTTGTACTTGACCTTTAGCTCCTCGGCTATTTCTCTCTCCTTGGAGGAGAGCTTCCGCTTAATAAAATCTATTTGAAATAGATCGCTATATCCCTTAACAATATCATCAGATAATTTATCTAAGTTAATCTTTTCTCCTTTTTCTATGGCTAAAGTAGTCATTCTCCCCTTTTCTATTTTTTTCCCGGGAGAGATATACAAATAAATCTCCTTCATTATTTTGAAATACTCATCTATATCTGCATTTACCAAAAGAGTCCCATGAACTAATATAAACTTACTGCGCCAGGCCATAGAAACCCCGGCTAATTTTCGGTTATCTACAGCAAGATCATAAGGGCCGGAGCAGAAGGCAGCCTCAACCTTTCTCTGTTGGCAATGAATCCCTTCTCTATTTAAAGCTACTATTACTCCTGAACAGAGACCCTCAAATGCATCTTTTATATTAGTAAAACCTCGGTGGGAGTCCATAGATACAGTAATACTAAAGTTTAAGCAGGTAAAATCCTGGAAAGCCGCTTCTCCACCGCTAAATCTTTTCACTAGAGCTATTCTCCTCTTTTTAAACACCTCTTTTATCTGTGGATTGGAGGCAAATTTTTTGGCATAAAATGGGCCTAAAATAAGACATTTTCTTCTATTTTTCCACAATCGCAGCGTAGGAGAAAGAAAAGCTTCTCCAACTTCGATACCTATAAGCTCCTCTACAGCTATATTCATTGAGGGCTCAAGGAATTCATCTTCTACTAAATTCCATTGTTTTATCCCTGGATAGCTCTTTAACCAGCGTAAAACTCTACTCATCTTTTCTATCGTACAGCTTTTTAGCCTTTTTTGCAATATACTCAGCAGTTAAGCCAAACACTTTCATTAACTCCCATGGTGCTCCAGATTCACCAAATTTATCCTCCACCCCAACCATATCCATCAGCAATGGCTTATTGTATTTTTTATCCTGTCCTATTACTCCTGCTACAATATTTCCAAAACCACCAACCTGATGCTCTTCTGCTGTTACTATGATACCTGTTTCCTCTGCTGCCCTTACAATTGCTTCCCTGTCAATTGGCTTAACTGTATGCACATCTAATATTCTTGTCTCAATTCCATATTCCTCTTTTAAAATATAAGCTGCCCTCATCGCCTCTGTAACCATAGGTCCGCAGGCAATTATGCTTAAATCTTCGCTTTCTGAGGTATAATCAGAGGAAAGCTTTATCTCAAATGCCTGAATAAAATCCTCCTTCTCCTCTCTGTATCTTATTGTATTTGCTAAACCAAATTTATAGGGGGTATCCTTGGTAGTTACTATAGGAGTTGCCTCCCTTGCATATCTAACTACACAAGGCCCATCAATAGAGGCTATTGTATGTGTTGTTTTTTCTGTCTCAACTGAATCACAGGGAACAGCCATATGCATATTGGGTAGATAACATATGTTAGTAATCTCTTCAAGTGCCTGATGAGTAGCTCCATCCTTCCCAACTGAGACACCGCCGTGAGCATCGGCAATCTTTACATTAAAGTTATTATAACATACAGTGGTTCTTAGCTGATCCCAATTTCTACCGGTTACAAAGACCCCGTAAGAGCCAATAAATGGTATTTTTTTCTCCTTGGCTAAACCAGAGGCTACCAAACTCATATTAGCCTCAGCTATCCCTATGCTAAAAAATCTATTTTTCCTCTCGGGATGATTGACGTAGAATTTGCTCATTCTTATTGAATCTGTAATGTCAGCTCCCAGAGCAACAACTCTTTTATCATCCCCCAATCTTTCTATAGCTCTGCCAAAACCATTTCTGGTAGCATCCATTTTAACTTTCATCTCATCAGTTGAATTCCACCAGTAATTTCTGCTAAACTCAGGGACGGAAGTCTCTATCTTTTTATCAACCTGTCTTTGATAATCATCGGCAATTTTTAACAGCTCGTCTACTTTCTCCTTAGTAAATTCAGGGTCTTTTATATCCTCCAGGGCCCTATCCAATGATTCTTTCCCTGATCTTCCATCCTTTGGAGCTCTACCATGATAACCAACTACATTCTCAGCATAGGAGACACCTTTACCTTTAGTTGTTTTAGCAATTATTACCGTTGGTTTTCCTTTAACCTTCTCAGCATCATCTAAAGCATTCAGAATCTCCTTCATATTATGGCCATCAATCACAATAGTATTCCACCCAAAAGCCCTCCATTTATCAATAAGAACTTCCAATCCCATAACCTCTTCTGTAGGACCATCAATTTGCAAATTATTTCTATCAACAATAGATACAAGATTGTCTAATTTATAATGAGCAGCGCACATTATACTCTCCCAAATAGAACCCTCATCAAGCTCCCCATCTCCATTGATAGAGTAAGCTCTGTAGTTTTTCCCTTCTAATTTAGCATTAATTGCACAGCCTACCGCTACCCCTAAACCTTGCCCCAAGGACCCAGCAGAAAGCTCAACTCCTGGTAGCCTTAATCTATTGGGGTGACCTTCAAAACCAGCCCACAATTTCCTCAGCTTTACTACCTCTTCTACCGGAAAATAACCTGTTTCACCCAAAGCAACATAAAGAGCAGGAGCTTTGTGACCGGTAGACCAAAAAACCCTATCTCTATCTTCCCATTCAGGATTTTTTGGGTCATGTCTTATCTTTTTAAGATACAGAGCTGCAGTAATATCCATAATTGATAAGCTCCCACCTGTATGCCCCGAGGAAGCTGCAGTAAGAGCAACCATACTGTAAGCCCTCATTTCCCTTGCCTTTTCTACCAGCTCCTCAATTGTATAATCTTTTGTTGCCTTTCCTGTTTTAGAATCTATAATTGGCATTTATATACCTCCTTTTTAGACCCCTTTTGTGTTTGACATTAATACTATACAAGATAAATATTAATTTGGCAAGAAAAAGTATGACGTTTTTACTTTGCATTGACACAAAAGAATCACTTTTTTGACAAAATTTTTAGATACGGTATAATTAAATACTGAATTAAAAATATGTGGTGGAGGTCAATTAAGGGAGAGACCGGGTATTCGGCGCCGAAGGGGTAATTTAAAAACTCTCAGGTAAAAGGACCTTAATTGAAGAGCACTCTGGAGAAGCTTTCCTTAAAATTTCTTTAAGGAAAGGGCCGAAGGGGAATCTTGCTTTGATAGGCGAGGTGAAAATCTCTCAGGCAAAAGGACAGAGGGTACATTTAACTTAAATTAAGTGATGTATCCTCTTTTTTTGTTGCGAAGAAAAAAATAAACTGAGGAGGTGTCCTGATGCAAATAGCAAAAAGGATGCAAAGATTAGGGACTGAGACTGCTTTTGAGGTTTTGGCAGAGGTAAACAAACTCAAAGCAGAGGGAAAGGATATTATAAGTTTTGCCATTGGAGAGCCTGATTTTGATACGCCATCCCACATTAAAGATACAGCAATGAAGGCAGTTAAAGATGGTTACACTCATTATAGTGCTTCGGCTGGAATTCTTCCCTTAAGAGAATCAATTGCCGGCTATATTTCTAAAACCAGAGGTATAGAAGTAGAGCCTGAAGAGGTGGTAGTTACCCCGGGAGCAAAGCCAATCATCGCCTATGGTATCCTCGCCTGTATTAATGAGGGAGATGAGGTAATATATCCCAATCCAGGTTACCCAATTTATGAGTCGTTCATAAATTTTATGGGAGTAAAATCTGTTCCCCTTCCTCTTCTGGAAGAAAAAAAATTTAGTTTTGATCCTGAAGAGCTGAAGGCAAAGATAACTGATAAGACAAAAATGATAATTATTAACTCTCCCCAAAATCCTACAGGAGGCATCTTAACCCAGGATGATCTGGAACTGATTGCCGAAATAGCTAAGGAAAAAGATATCTGGGTTGTATCAGATGAGATGTATTCTCAAATTATTTATGATACAGAATTTAAGAGCATAGCCTCTATTCCAGGAATGAAGGAGAGAATGATTTTAATAGATGGTTTCTCGAAAACCTATGCTATGACTGGCTGGAGATTAGGGTTTGGAGTAATGAGAAAGGATTTAGCACAGGATCTAAGTAGAATCCAGACCAACATTACCTCCTGTACAAACACCTTTATTCAGCACGCAGGGGTTAAGGCTCTCGAAAGCTCACAAGATCCTTCTTTAGCTATGGTGAAGGAGTTTAAAGAAAGGCGTGATCTTATCTGGGAAGGATTAAATGAGATTAAAGGAATAAGATGTGTTAAACCAGAGGGAGCTTTTTATGTGTATCCCAATGTAACTGAGGCTTGCCGAAATCTTAATCTATCAGGTTCAAAAGAACTTCAGAATCACCTTCTTTACAAGGCAGATGTAGCGGTGCTGAGTAGAAGCTGTTTTGGACGTAGAAACGAGGGAGAAAAAGACGAATACATAAGGTTATCCTACGCGACCTCTAAAGAGGGTATATTAGAGGGGCTAAAAAGAATTAAAAAAGCAGTTGAAAAATAATTAATATGTAAAATGGAAGATAAAAATGGAAGAATCAAAAGAAAAATCTAAGGATGAGGATTATTCACATTATCTTGAGGCGGACCTTTTTAGAGTAGACCCCGATATACACCGTATGATTGATTTTGAAGTAGCTCGGCAGATACAAAAAATTATTCTCATCCCTTCGGAAAGTATCTGCCCCAAACCTGTCCGAGAAGCTCTATCATCACCTTTCACCAATCTCTATGCCGAAGGATATCCTCCCTTAAGAATGAGTGAAGAAAATAATGAAAAAGTGCTGCTTGATTTCAATTATCAGCTTACCCATTACAGACGCTATTCTGATAGACGTTTTTACAAAGGAGTTGAGTTCGCTGACTTTGTTGAATCTTTGGCTCAAAGAAGGATAGCAAAGTGCTTTGCTACAGATAAGGTGAGTGCCGATAAAATTTTTGTTAATGTCCAGCCTCTATCAGGAGCAGCAGCAAATAACGCTGTTTACGCATCATTTATTAAACCCGGGGATACAATTATGGGTATGTCCTTATCCCATGGAGGACATCTTACCCACGGGAGTGAATTCAACCGCTCAGGTAAATACTATAACGTTATCTCCTATGAGGTTGATTTAGAAAGCGGGAAACTTAATTATGATGCTATTAAAGATCTTGCCTCCCAATACAAACCTAAGATAATAATTGCAGGTTACAGTGCTTATCCCTGGAGTGTTGATTGGGAAAAGTTTAGAGAAATTGCTGATAGTGCAGGAGCATTTTTATTTGCTGATATTGCCCATGTTGCAGGAATGGTGGTTGCTGGAGTATATCCAAATCCAGTCGGCTTTGCTGATGTTATAACCTTCACCACTCACAAAACTCTCTGTGGACCTCGTGGAGCAGTTATCCTGACTACCGATAGGGAAAAAGCCAACCTGATAGATGAGGCTGTTTTCCCCGGAGAACAGGGAGGTCCCCACATTAATA
>JAYEHT010000010.1:0-5886 GCA_034659655.1 Candidatus Aerophobota bacterium
TAATACCTCCGCTTTTTCCAAGACATCAAATATATCAATTAAGGTATTTACTGAGATATTGCCTATATTTTTAGCTAAATTTGTTACGCTGATTTTATCGCTACTTGCCACCATTAATAAAATACTTTTAATTTTTTTAACTGTATCAATATTAAATCTCCCCAAGTCTATAATATCCTTTTCAATTACTCTATTTATTAGCTCGTTAATAAAATTATAGATATGTTGCTCTTCTTCAACTTTAATGGCAAAGGGCATCGTTCCAAATTTTAAGTACCTATCAATCTCTAACCTATCAATATCCATCCAATATCTGTTGATATCTTTTTCTAATTTTTTAAGATTCGAGTAGCAAGATTTGGCATCTGAACTATCAAAAATCGCCTCCTTGATTTTACTCTTTAAACCAGGGATAGGGGATTTAATTTTTGCCTCTTTATACCGTGAGTGTAAAGACTGACTTTTAAGCAATAAATATTCGGTAAAGTCCATTGGGCACAACTTTTCAAAGACGACTCTGCGAGCAATGTCAGCGTTTTTGGTCTGTAAGGAAAGAGCCGATGATCCTGTGCACAGCATAAAGACATTCTTTGAGCGGTCGAAAATGGATTTTAAAACACTGGGCCATTTTTTATCATAATGAATTTCATCAATAAGAATGAAGACCTTCCTATTTGTTCTCTCAAAAACGTTTCCTAAAATTTTTTCATATTCCTGAAGAGCACTATACAAATCAGATTCTAAGATATTAACCAATTCGTCAACCGGTAGATATAAAATATTTTCAGAAAATTGAGGATAAAGATAGAAAAAAATTTGAGCAAACAATGTAGTCTTACCAACACCTCTTAGTCCTGGAACTGTAACCATCCGAATCTCTTGCTTCCCAGCTAAAAAATCATCAATATACCTTTTTATTTTCATATAAATATTGCGAGTTAAATATTTCTTGCCCCTCTCGTCTTGAACATATGTTCTTAATCTAAAGGGACCTTGACTTAGCTGACTCTGAATATATTTATTTAGTCTTTGGTTGATTTGCTTATTTTTCATAGTATTTGACCAATTTGAAATAGTAAAATCATTTTCTATATTAACATATTAACATAGAAAGGTCAAGTGAAAAATTCTCTGCTTGCATAAAGGCTTTTCAGAATGTTCTCTATTAAGTGAGGTAGTTTAAGAACTCCTCTTTAGACTTGCATCAATCAAAATTCTCTTATACATAGCGACTTCAGTATAAGACTCACACTCAACGCTAATCCTAAATACGTTATCAATATAAACATGTATATCTTGGGATAATTTATATATCTCCTCATTTTTCATTATACTTATTTTTGAGGAGATCTTAAGTCAAAATCATAACAAATTAATTTTTTTTCGACTCCCATAAGGTCTGAAACATTACATTTCTCTGAAACATCTATACCAATGTACCTTCTCTTCAACTTATATGCCACTAACGTAGTAGTTCCAACACCATTGAATGGATCCAGAACAATATCATCTTGATAACTGAACAATTTTAATAATCTTACCACTATTTCTTCTGGAAACATTGCTGGATGATTATATTTTTTCATATTACTTTCTGGTGCAATATCCCACTTCGTATAAACCCACTTCTTAAACTCATCTCCTGTAATATCTATCTTATCAGGATTGCCTGCTTTTTTATGCGATTCTTTACAAAATACCTCAATAAATTCCCAGGTGTATTTCAAATATGGCATACTTGGACTTTTCCAGCTACCCCATGCAGTATATTTACAATTGTAATTATGTTTTTCTCAAAGGATTTCGGCTTTCCAAAGTAACCCTAATTCTAATAATTGCTTTGAAACAATATGATGCGTAGGCATATAGTCTGAAAATAACGGTTGGATATTAACGCAGACTCTTCCAGCAGGTTTTAGAATACGATAGCATTCTTTCCAGATTCTATTTAATTTATCAAAGTAATCCTGCCAGTACATAGCATCTTTATTTTTATCATCTTTGTATTCCAATCCAAAATTGTATGGCGGCGATGTAATAATAATATCAACAGAGTTATCCGGAAAACCCTTTAATGTGCTTTCACTATCTCCACAAATGATCTTATTTACTATATCGGAAACATCAATCTCAACAGGTTTGGATTTTATTGTAGTTAAATCTTTTGTTCCCTTTCGCATTTTCTCTTTTTGGGGTCGGTCAACGACTTTCCTTTCTCTCTTTAGAAGTTTAGCGTCGGGATAAGCCCTCCCACTTTTTCTATATTCGCCAAAGGACTCCATTACAACCCCTCTTTTGTTATTTTGATTTGTAAGCATTGCTTTTCTAAATCGTTCAATCGCATACTCGAGCCTTTCATCTCTCAATGGTTTAAAATATTTGGGCTTGTGTAAAGGTTTATTAATATCTCTAATTGCACTATTTTGACTCTATTGTTTCCCATTCTTTTCTTTATTATCCTACCTCTGTCCATCTTGTCAAGGAAAAATAGCTACAGAAAGCTTCGCACGGGAGGCTAAAGCCTCCCCTACCCTTTATCACATTTGAGCAGACTCTCAAGGTGTGCGGCTACTCTTTTATCTATTTACTTAACTGCTCCGGTGGTTATCCCGGAGATAACGTAACGTTGCACAAAGATAAACACAATCAATAAGGGAAGAACAGCAAGAGTTGTTATGGCCATAATTCCGTTCCAGTTGATGCTGTATTGACCAAAAAGCTCTGCGAGACCCACAGTGATAGGAGCCCTTTCTGGGCCTTTGGTCAGAATCAAGGCAAAGAGAAACTCATTCCAGGCTCTTATAAAGGCAAGCATACCGGTTCCTATAACCCCGGCCCGAGCCAAAGGTGCTACAACAAGCAAAAGCACTTTGAGGCGGCTACATCCATCTATAAGAGCCGCCTCTTCTAGAGTTACCGGTATAGAGTCAAAATAGCTTTTAAGCAGCCAGATAACCAGAGGAAGAGCAAAAGTAGTATCCACCATTATTAATATAAGATATGTGTTATATAAGCCCAAATTTTTTGAGAGATTGAAATAGGAAACCATCAAAATCGCTCCAGGAAACATCTGTGCCGCTAAGATTCCTAAAAGAAGAAGGCGTTTTGCTGGAAGCTTAAACCGAGAAAATCCATAACCTGCCAGCCCACCAAAAATCAGACAGAGAAGAGTTGAGCAGATAGAAATAAAGTATCCATTGAAAAAATAGTGCAGATATTTTTCCCGGGTAAAGATTGAAATGTATGGTTTAATAGTCCAACTATGTGGAAATATACTTGGTGGATAGGTAAATATCTCCCGAATAGGCTTAAAAGAGGTCAACACAGCAAATATAGCGGGAAAGAGAATAAGAAAAGTGACAACAGCCACTAAGCTATATAAAGGAAAATATCTAAATTTATTTCTTATTCTTCTCATTTTTAAATCCTCACTCTCTTAGAATAGAGAAAAATATAGGTACCTACACATACAGATATAATGAGCGCTATGACAACACCTATAGCTGATGCATAGCCAAACTTGAATGCATGCATTCCCTTTTGATAAAGGAAGAAGCTAATCAAATAAGTGCTCCGCAACGGTCCTCCTTTGGTCATCGTCCATACCAGGTCAAAATGAATAAAGGTAGTAACAAAATCGATAATAATGATGGTTATCATTAAAGAGCGCATCTGGGGGAGAGTGATATGCCAGAACGACTGAACTCTATTTGCTCCATCTATTCTGGCAGCTTCATACAAAGATTCAGGGATGGATTGCAGGCCACCAAGGATTAAAATCATTATAAGGGGAAAATTTTTCCAGACATTGACCCAAAGAACAGAAAATAAAGCCCATTTTGGATCACCGAGAAAACTTATAGTAGTACCGAAAAGACTTTCAATTATATAATTTAGAAACCCGAGAGGCTGATAAAGGATACCCCACAATAGAGCTGCTGCTGGAGCAGAGAAAAGAAAAGGGAAAAGTAAGGCTCCCCGAAAAAAGTTTCTCGCCTTAAGATTAGGCCATCGTGCATTTAACAGGAGGGCTACCCCCCATGAAATCGCTAAATCCAACACAATTGTACCAATGGTAAAAAGAAATGTGTTTTTTATACTGACCCAGAAAAGCTCATCAGAGAAAAGACGCTGATATTGTTGCAAACCCACAAAAACAAAGGAATGATGAGAAGAGTATTCTTGAAAACTGTACTGAAAAACCTTAAATAAGGGATAAATAACCATCAAAAATAAGAATATAATAGCCGGAGCAATAAAAAAAATTCCTTTAAACTCAAATTTATTCTCGTATGCTTCTATAATAGCATTCTCCTTTTAGGGTGCAAGAAGCCTTAAAGCTCCTTGCACCCTCCTTATACAGATTACCTTATCTTGCTTCCTTAATTACCTTATTCCAGTAATCAACTGCACCATCCAGAGCAGTTTGAGCGTCTTTTTTGCCCAGGAAATACTCCTGTGCATTTTTCATCAAGGCATCACATAGATCACCCAGCTGAGGCAAAACAGACCAGGGTTGAGAGGCGGGATCACCTATCATTTCCGGAAGATATCGAAGTGTGAGGTCATCTTTGATACCTGGGAACTCAAGCGCTTTGGTATTTGCCCAGAAAAGGGATCTTTCTTTGACCATTTTAGAAGCTACCTTATCACTTAACAGATGTTTAATGAACTCCCAGGCAAGCTCGGGATGCTCAGACTGTGAGGATAAACTCACTCCACTCCCGGTGATTAGATATCCACTGGTAACATCTTTGAATGGAGGGCTTAGAGCAATGTTATCTTCCATTTCGGGATTACGCTGAAGAACTTGCGTCTTTAAAAAGGGTCCTGTTAACTGTGTAGGAACCTGCTCAGCGCTAAACAGCTCTATCATCTCCTTCTCGCCTATACCAAGGGCGCCACGGACCGCTCCAGGATAAACCAGACCTTCAGCTAACAAGCTTCCCCAGTATGTCAAAGCTTTTACCCCGGCATCCGAATTAAAACAAGCCAGACCTTCCTCATCTGTCATTCGTCCTCCGGCCTGAATTAAGCGAGTCCAGAAATTGTACAGGGTGAAGTGGGCAGAACTCTTCATAGCCAAAGGTAGAGCTATTCCCCATTGGTGTTTTTCAGGCTCATGAAACTTTCTTAAAGCTGATCTAAACTCTTCCCAATTAGTTGGTGGCTCTATCCCTTTTTCCTCAAACATTCTCTTATTGTAATAAATTCCGTAAGACATAGTATACAGGTAAGTCATTATGATCCGGTCTCTCCACCAACTATCCCAGCCAGGATTATGACGTGAGGCAAATTCTGGCCCTGCTTCACTGATTAAGGGGTCTAAATCTTTAAACACTCCCAGTTTGTCAAAATTTGCCGCCCAGGTAACCTCCATACTCATAACATCAGGAGCTTCTCCAGCCTGGCAAAGGGTTAAAAGCTTGTCCATGTATTGGGCATGAGGGGCGAACACTGTCTCTACTTCAACATTAGGGTGCTCCTTCTCAAAAGAGGAGATTATCCAATCGATAGTCTCTCTCCCCCATTCTTGATCCCACCATTCACTCCAGGTGAGTTTCACCTTTTGCTGGGCAAAACCCAAGCCAACACACAAACTCAGGACAAGGCCAATAATAAGAGCCATCCCTATACTTCTCAACAAATGTTGACGCCAACCACATTTCTTTAAAATCATTTTTTAAACCTCCTTATTTTTTGGGATTTCACTAAAAAACCAACTCCATCCAAATTTTCTGGAAATTTTTCTTCGCCCCAAACTATCTCACCTGTTTATCTCCTCACCCCCTTTTTCATTTTTTTTCTCTGGCTTTCTTCTCTCAAAATATTCCTCCAGAGCTTCTCGGACTATAGCTCCCATTGTCTCAGGCAGCCTCTCTTCTT
>JAYEHT010000011.1:0-5834 GCA_034659655.1 Candidatus Aerophobota bacterium
CGGTATTGACAAAAAATTTTATTATAATAGTATTATAAAAAGAGAGGAGCAATTATGGCAAAAGTAGCGAGAGTAAATCTCAGCGATGTTCTGCTTAAGGAAGGATTTATCTCGGAGGAAGAGATAAAAAAAGCCGAGGAGTATCAAAAGGAACATGGAGGAAATCTTTCTGAAGTATTTATTAAATTAGGAATAGTTTCAGAAGATGAACTGGTGAGGGCGCTGGCAGAGCAGTTGGGCATACCTCATATGAAGCTTACCAATTATAAACTTGACCCCGAGATAATGAGTATGCTTCCAGAGAAGGTAATCAGAAAAAACAAAGTCGTTCCCTTGTCCAGAACAGGCAATACTCTTACCGTGGCTACTGCTGACCCCCTTAATGTTCTCCTTCTTGATAATCTGCGAGCGATGACGGGTTGCAATATACAGACTATTATCTCTACAAATTCTGATATCGAGCAAGCCATTGGAGATTACTATTCAACAATGGCTACGAAGAACCTTGAGGATTTAATCAAACAGTCTGAAAAGGATAGGGGAAAGGTTGAACTGGTCACAGAAAGAGAAACAGTAAATTTAGATGAGTTAAAAAAACAGGCCGGGAAAGCTCCTGTTATAAAAATAGTTAATGTCATCTTTTCCCGAGCTATAAAAGAGCGAGCCAGTGATATTCACTTAGAGCCTTTCGAAAAAAATTTCCAGGTAAGATATAGAATTGATGGAGTTTTATATACTCTCTTTCTTCTTCCCAAAAGACTACAAAATGCTATAATTTCAAGATTAAAAATCCTCTCAGAAATGGATATTGCTGAACATAGACTTCCTCAAGATGGAAGATTTAGAATTAAAGCCTACAATAGAGATATTGACTTTCGCACCTCTACTATTCCCACTCGATTTGGAGAAAAGGTTGTTCTTCGCCTTTTAGATAAATCTCAACTTCAAGGATTAACTATTGATAGATTAGGATTGGAAGAAAATGTCTTAAGAAAATACGAGAAAGCAATACATCAGCCTTACGGAATGATTGTCCTAACCGGGCCTACCAGCTGTGGAAAATCTACCTCTCTCTATGCAGCCATAAGAGCTATAAATACTCCTGATAAAAATATTCTTACCATTGAAGACCCTGTAGAGTATGAGTTAGAAAAAATTAATCAAGTCCAAATCCACGAAGAGATAGGGCTAACTTTTCCTCAAACTCTGCGTTCTTTTCTCCGCCAGGATCCAGATATAATTATGGTTGGCGAGATGAGAGATGCAGAAACAGCAAATATAGGAATACAGGCTGCCCTCACCGGTCACCTCCTCTTTACCACTCTTCATACTAATGATGCTCCTGGAGCTATAATCAGACTGCTTAATATGGGAATAGAGTCTTTTCTTATCGCCGGAACTCTCAACTTTGTAGGAGCACAAAGATTAATGAGAAGAGTATGCAAAAACTGCCGCACTTCCTACAAACCTTCACCAAAAATTATTGAAGAGCTAAAAATAGAGGATAAGATAAACAAAGATACTCTATTTTATAAAGCAAAAGGATGCCCTCTATGCAATAATACTGGTTATAAAGGGAGAATGGCTGTTATGGAAGCCTTAGAAGTAGATGATGATATAAAAGAGTTGATTCTTGCCAAAGCTTCCGAAACGGAGTTAAAAAAAGCTGCTATTTCTAAAGGAATGATTCGTTTAAAAGAAAATGCCTTGTCTAAAGTGATTAGAGGGGAAGCCACCCTTGAAGAGTTAGCCAGAGTAACAGGAACAGTATAGCCGCTGGCCCTATTATCCTCAGGGGGAGAATAAGATGGCTATTTACAGTTATATAGCTGTAGACCAGAGTGGGAAAAGAAGAAAGGAAGTGATGGAGGCAGAAAATGAGAGAGCAGCAATTGCTCAATTAAGATTGCAGAAATTAATCCCTCTCTCCATAAAAAAGAGAAGTAAGCCCCTCCTTTCCACTGCTGAAAAATCGACTTCTCAAATTAAAATTTTTAAACCTCGTGTAAAAGGGAAAGATATAATCATTTTTTTTCGTCAGTTTGCTACTCTTATCAACGCTGGACTTCCTATGGTGCAAGCACTGGATATTATGATTATCCAGAGTCAGAATGTAACTTTGAAAGAGATAGTTGGGGAGGTGAAAAAAGATGTAGAGGCAGGAATATCTCTATCTGAAGCCTTAGCTAAACATCCTAAAACTTTCTCTTCCCTTTCTCGGAATATGGTAAAGGCAGGGGAGATGGGAGGAGTTATCGATGTAGTCCTTCTCAGATTAGCTGATTATTTAGAGTATGCAGAAAGCATAAAACAGCGAATGAGCTCAGCTATGCGTTACCCCCTTTTCATTCTCTTTATGGCTGGTGGACTTGTCGGGGTTCTCCTTTTCGCCGTTCTTCCTAAAATGGAGACTCTTTTCAAGGAATCCCTTCACACTGAGCTTCCTGCACTTACTCAATTTATACTCACCTCATCAAATGTAGCCAGGCAAAAATTTTACCTTATCCTCATTATTGTTGGTGCTATCCTCCTTTTTTATTATTTTATCAAAAAAAAAGAAAAAGGAAGCTACATTCTGGATAAGGTAAAACTAAAACTCCCCGTGATGGGAAAATTATTTCATGAAATTGCCTTATCGAGGTTTGCGCGCACACTGGCTACCTTATCCGATAGTGGGGTCCCTATCCTCGATTCTCTTCAGATGACAGGTGAGGTGGGAGGCAACAAAGTTATCGAAAAAGCAACAGCGGAAGCAAAATCTTCTTTAAAGGAAGGGGAAACTATAGCCGCTCCTCTAAAGAAATACTCCGTATTTCCTCCTATGGTAACAAGTATGATTTCTGTAGGGGAAGAGACGGGGGCGCTTGATGAGATGCTCAATAAGATTGCCGATTTTTATGACCGAGAGATAGAGGCGATGGTGAATTCCTTAGCCAGCTTGATAGAACCGCTTTTAATAATCTTTTTAGGAGTAACAGTAGGGATAGTGGTGGTAGCTATGTATCTTCCTTATTTTACTATGTTTCAACATATCGGCTGAGACAACGGAGAAAAAGATAGAGGAGAAGACTTCTTATATCGATTTATTCCTTAAGGCTGGGATTGTAGAGTTGTTCTTCATTACCCCCCTTGTCTTTTATGCCTGGGCAACCACATTCACCATCACTAAAAATACGGTAGGTGAGATTATTCTCCTGGTTATCACTGCTTTGTGGGTAATCAAACTTGCCGAAGGGGGAAATTATCCTTCCCTTAAATTCCCCTTGAGTTTACCTATAATCTTTTTTTCAGCGGCTCTTTTAATTTCCCTATTTCAGACTCATACTTATTATACCTCATTTTTAGACCTTGCTCGATGGAGCAGCTATATCCTCCTCTATTTTATTATCACCTCTTGCCTGAGGGAGAAAAAATGGATGAAGGGACTGCTTATAGCCATTCTCTCAGCCTCTCTCATTGCTTCCTCTTATGCTATTTTTCAGTTTTATGGAATTGATTTTCCCTTCTGGAGAAGACTCTCGGGAAGAACGCGCCTCTTTTCCACCTTTGGCAATCCGAACTATCTTTCCGGACATTTAGCTGCCTGCCTTCCTCTTGCTTTCGCCTTTTTCTGTTTATCTAAAAAAAGATTGCTTTCAGGAATTCCTATACTTGTTCTTTATGCAGGAGTATTAATAACCAATATCGGAGGATGCATCGCTCTTTTTGGAGGAGGTATCTTTATACTATTAACCCTTCTCATTTATGAGAAGAATTTTTTAAAAAGGAACCGTTCCTCTTTATTATATCTTATTCTTGCTCTTATAATAGTTACTGCAATTTACTCCACTCACAATCCCTTAAACCCTAAAGAAAAAAATGTGGTTGCAGAAGGTGCCAGCTATACCAGCTTTGAATATGGTTCTACTCAACAGCGTTTTTTAATCTGGCTCTCTACATATCAGATGATTAAAGAACATCCTTTCCTTGGCTCTGGAGTAGGAACCTTTAGGATTCACTACCCTTCTGCTCAGGGGAAAGTCCTCTCCCGGGAAAAGAATAGAAGATACATCTCCCAGGCAAATAAATCTATAAATGCTCACAACGATTATCTGCATATATGGGCGGAAACAGGAATTATAGGACTTATCTTTTTTATCTGGATTATAGCTGTTTTTTATAAAAAAACATTTTTTTACCTTAAAAAAGCAAAAAAGGAAGAGAAGTTTTTTTTAATCGGTTTTGCCGCCGGAGGAGTGGCTATTCTTATCCATGCTTTATTCAGCTTTCCCTTCCATATTATCCAGAACGGCCTTCTTTTCTTTGCTTTTCTTTCTCTCTCCACCCTTATAGGGGAGAAAAGAATTGAAGAGAAAGAGAACAAAGAGAAGGAAAAGAGAGAAGGAAAAAGATTTATTCTTCCCAGGAGAGCTATTCAGGTAAGCGCAGTTCTTTTAGCTATTCTTTTAGGGACCTTAAGAGTAAAGCTCTTTATTGCTGATACTCATATAAAGACAGCGGAGATGATGATGAAGGAAAAAGCTTATCCTCTGGCAGTTTCTGAGTTAATTAAAGCCCTAAAAATTGATAATGACAACGGATTGGCTTTTGCCAACCTGGGAGAAAATTATGGACATCTAAGATTATACACCAAATCCTTTTATGCTCTGAAGAAAGCGGAAATAAACTGGATATATCCTCATCTCTATAACAACTTAGGGTGCTCTTATATAGGTATGAAGAAATGGGTTAAGGCTGAGGAAATGTTTAAAAAGAATATCTTTCTCTTCCCAAATTCTCCTAATGCCTATTTTAATCTGGGTAGTCTCTTTCTTCTTAAGGCAAAGAAGAATATTCTCCATGAAAATATAGAACTGGCAAAAAAAAATTTAGACAAAGCCTTTACTTCTTACGAGCAAGGTAGAGTATTTAAACCTGATTTTTCTTTGCCTTCAGAGCTCCGGGAGGCTTACAGCAAAGTAGGGGAGGAAAACTCAGAGGGAAAAACTCTCTCTTCTTTCTCTTTTTTCACCCCTGAATCTTCTCCTTTCCTTGATATTCTCATTCCTCCGATGAAATGCGGCGAAGAAGAATACCTTAGATTATTTTTTTATCTTCCCCCGGAGAAAAATTATACTTCAATCTCAAAGATAAATATAGAAATAAAGGACGAAGGAAGATTGATTGAAAATTTTACCCTGAAGAAAAAAATATCTCCTTTTTATAATATAATAAGTATTCCCTATAAAGCACCGGCAAAAGGGAGATATAGAGTTATTGTCAGGGTAAGGTATGGGAGAGGGAAAGTTATCCTGGCCAAGAAAAACTTTTCTCTCGGAGGTTAAGGCTCCCTATTTTATGTTCAACCAAAGAAATATGGATTATCATTTTGACATTTTATTTTTTTATCTTATAATCTTCAAAGTGCAATAATTACTTGTTGCCTATGAAATCGTATCTTAATGAAGGAGGCGGTAAGTGGAATCTCACGAGGTAGAAGAAATAAAACGGCACTTTGATGTAATTGCAGAAAGCCTTAGGGCGGATATTAAGGCTATAGCTGAAGGTCACATTATATTAAACAGGAAGATGGATATCTTACGAGAGCAGAACCAGAAAGAGCATAAGGAGATTCGCCAGGATTTGAATACCTTACGAGAGCAGAACCAGAAAGAGCATAAGGAGATTCTCTCTGAAGTGAAATCCTCTTATGCTGAGTTAAATCGCCGAGTAAACATTTTAGAAGATAAATAATTTGTAACAGTTTAGCTTTCCTAAAAGACTAAATGTAATTTATCATACTTAGAAATTGTGTCAACTATAATTTACCTTAAATTCTCCTTAACTACTTCCTT
>JAYEHT010000012.1:0-5784 GCA_034659655.1 Candidatus Aerophobota bacterium
GAAAATAGATTTGTCTCTTCCGGGCATCCATAATGTTTATAATGCTTTAGCTGCAGCTGCAGTCGGTTTTGGAGAAAATATTAGTCTTTCTTTAATTAAAAGAGGACTTGAAAGTTTAAAAAGAGTTCCCGGTAGATTAGAACTGATAGAAAACAGACGGCATCTTAAAATATTTGTGGATTATGCTCATACTCAGGATGGATTAGATAAAGTATTGAGAGCTTTACGTAGAGTTACCAAAAAAAAACTTCTTATAGTATTTGGGTGTGGAGGAGATAGAGATAAACTAAAACGTCCCCTGATGGGTAAAGTAGCTTTTAAATTGGCTGATTATTCAGTTATTACCTCGGATAATCCCCGAAGCGAAGACCCGGAAGATATTATCACCCAGATAGAGAAAGGGATAAAGAATGAGGGGGGAAGAAAAATAAAAGATTATTTAACTATACCTGATAGAAGAGAAGCCATAAAAAAAGCCTTACAGATAATAGAGAAGGGAGATGTTCTTCTTATAGCTGGAAAAGGGCATGAAAAGGTGCAGATATTCAAGGATAAAGTGATCGCGTTTGATGACAGGGAGGTAGCCCAGGATTTGCTTAAAAAGATGTAATGTGATAAAATGTTATAAATGAGAGAAAATTTTTCTGTTTCCGAGATACTTAAGATTACTGGAGGTAAGTTAAGAGGTAAAAGAGAGTATCTTAGTTTTTTTATTTCCCCTTCTTCTATTTCTACAGATACTCGCCACCTGAAAAAGGGGGAATTATTCATCGCCCTTTCAGGAGAGCACTTTGATGGTCATAATTTTATAAGAGAATGCTGGAAAAAAGGAGCTTGTGGAGCTATTGTAAGTAAATCCCCTCCCCTGCCCTCTCCCCAATTCTTTTTTATTCAAGTAAAAGATACCCTTCGAGCTTTGCAAAATTTAGCCAAATACAATAGAGAAAGATTATCTCTAAAAACCATAGGAGTAACAGGTAGTAATGGAAAAACTACAGTAAAAGAGATGCTCTCCTCAATTCTTTCTTCCCGATACAGCGTCTTAAAATCGGAAGGTAATTTCAATAATCAAATCGGGGTTCCCCTTTCCTTGCTCAAACTCTCTCCTTTTGAGGAGATAGGGATTCTGGAGATGGGTATGAATTCCCGGGGAGAAATTCAACGTTTATCAGAGATAATCCAACCAGATATAGGAATAATCACTAATATCCATCATTCTCACATAGGCTTTTTAGGAAGTCAGGAAGAAATTAAGGAAGCTAAAGCAGAAATGATCCCCTTCTTAAATAAGGATAAGAGAAACTGGCTAATACTAAATGGAGATGATGAATGGACAGACGATTTAAAGAAAAAGGCAGAATGTGGAATTTTCACCTTTGGTATTAAGAATAAAAGCGACGTTAAAGCTCAACAGATTAGAGAGAAAGAGAATGGAGTGGAATTCAATTTAATTTATAAGGAAAAAAAGGTACCCGTTCATCTCAATATATTAGGAATACATAATGTTTATAACTTCCTTACCGCCTCTGCAGCGTCGCTCCTTTTAGGGGTATCCCTCGATACCATTACTCAAATAGCACCCCGGCTTTCTCTTCCCCCCTTGCGCTGCCAGATGTACATATTAAAGGAGTATAAGCTAATCGATGATTCCTACAATGCTAATCCTGAATCGATGTCCACAGCTTTAGAACTCTTGCTGAAAATGGGGAAAAATCGCAAAATAGCCATTCTGGGAGATATGCTGGAACTTGGAGAAAAGGCTCCCCTCTTCCACAGAAAATTGGGAGAAGAGGTAGGAAAATCAGGCATTAATGCTCTATTTGTCCTGGGAGAATTTTCGGAAGAAGTAAGAAAAGGAGCAAAAGAGATGAAGCTAAGAGAAGTCTTCTGTTTTAAGGATAAAGAAGAGCTAATAAAAAAATTATTCCCTTACTTAAAAAAAGGAGACTCTCTTTTAATTAAGGGCTCAAGAAAGCTAAGAATGGATGAGATAGCTAATAGATTAAGGATGAAAATATGCTCTATTACTTGATCCCCTCTCTGCTTCTTCGCACAGGAGGAGCATTTTTTCTCTCGTTCTTCTTAAATCTTTTTTTAATAAAAAAAATAGCTCTGCAAAAATTTAAAAGAAGAGGATTGGTTGACTATTTTCGCTCAGATGCTCCTTTATCCCATTATAAAAAAAGGGGAATCCCCACAGCAGGAGGAATCTTTATTATTATCTCCTTCAGTTTTACTCTTTTGATATTTGGGGACGTAGCTAATAGTTTTATTTTAATTGGTTTCCTCACTATTTTATCCCTGGGAATAATCGGATTTTTGGATGATAGACTAAAGATAAAGAGAGAAAGCTCCCGGGGATTGAAGGTTAAATTTAAATTATCTATTCAGTTTATTTTATCCTTTATTGTCGCCCTTTATCTTTATTACTTTACCCAATTTGACTCTTATCTGGATATTCCTTTTACAGAGCTAAGCTTTTATATAGGATGGGCCTATATCCCTTTGATGATGGCGGTAGTGGTGGGAACAACAAACAGCGTTAATCTCACCGATGGATTAGATGGATTAGCTGGCGGGTGTCTTATCTTTTCTGGTGCTGCTTATGCTTTTTTAACCTATCTTGCAGGAAGCAGTATCTTCCCTCACTATCTACATACTGCTCACATTGCTAATATAGGAGAGTTACTGGTCTTCTGGGGAGCAATTTTAGGAGCAATAGCCGGGTTTCTTCGCTATAACATCTACCCTGCCCGAATATTTATGGGAGATACAGGAGCTCATTTTTTGGGAGGAGCGCTGGGAATCACAGCCATTTTAGTGAGAAAAGAGCTCCTGTTATGCATAATAGGAGGAGTTTTTTTAGTGGAAGCCCTTTCAGTGATTCTTCAAGTCTTCTCCTTTCAATTAACAGGAAAAAGGATAATAAAGATGAGCCCCCTTCATCATCATTATGAGCTTAAAGGAATGAAGGAAGAAAAGATTGTTGCTTATTTTTGGATTTTATCTCTTATCTTAGCTTTGGTGGGGTTAAGCAGTCTCTTTTTCTGATAAAAATGATTCTCAAAGATAAAAGAGTGCTTGTTTTAGGTATGGGAGTAAGCGGAACAGGAGCAGCTCACCTTTTAAAAGATAGAGGAGCTAAAGTAACCATAGGGGAGATAAAAAAAGATAAAGAAAAAAGAAGAGAGGCTACTACTTTTTCCCGGGAAGGGATAAAAGTTGTCCTTGGCCCTCATCCTCTAAATTTACTCCGAAATCAAACATTAATTGTTGTCTCCCCGGGAATTCCTTTAGACATCCCTCTTCTTCAAAAAGCTCGAGAGATGAATATCCCCATCACAGGAGAATTAGAGCTATCCTCTCGTTTTATAAAAAATACCTCTTTAATCGCTATTACCGGAACAAATGGCAAGACAACTACTGCTCTTCTTGTAGGTAAAATATTAAAAAAAGCATATAAAAATGTTCAAATAGCAGGCAACATAGGAACTCCTTTGTCTAATGTTGTAAAAGAAAAGAAACGGATAGTGGTAGTCGAGGTAAGCAGTTTCCAGCTGGAAACAATAAATAGTTTCTCTCCAAGAGTATCTTGCATCCTCAACATTACTCCTGACCATCTGGATAGGCATTTAGACCTCAAAGAATATATTGAGCTTAAAGGCAGAATTTTCCTCAACCAGAAAAAAGAGGACTTTACAGTGTTCAATAGAGACGATCCCTATCTTTATCCTTTATCTCGGGAAGCAAAAAGCAGAGTAATCTTCTTCAGCAAAAAAGAAGAGCTCAAAGAGGGAGTCTTCCTCAAGAAAAACCGAATAATAAGAAGATTTAATGGAGAGGAAGAGATTATTAAAAGAGATAAGGTTTCTCTTCCAGGGCCTCATAATTTAGAGAATATACTTTGTGCTATAGGCATCTGCTCCATTTACAATATAGAAAAAGAAATAATAAGAGAAGTTTTAATACATTTTAAAGGGTTGCCTCATCGAGAAGAATATGTAGATGAAATCAAGGGAGTAAGATTTATCAATGACTCCAAAGCTACCAATGAAGATGCTGTTAAAAAATGTCTTCAATCTCTTAAAAATCCTGTAATACTTATTATGGGAGGAAGAGATAAGGGAGCCGATTTCTCCTCTATAAAGGATGAAGTTAAGAAAAGAGTAAAAAAGATATTTTCCATAGGAGAAGCTAAAGAAAAAATCAGGGACCAACTTGGCCTTGCTTGCCCTATTTTTATGGTAGATAATTTAAAAGGGGCGGTAAAAGAAGCTTTTCAAGAAGCAGTAAAAGGAGATTATATCCTGCTTTCTCCTGGTTGCACCAGCTATGACCAATTTGAAAGTTACAAACAGAGAGGAGATTTCTTTAAAAAAGAGGTGAGAAAATTAAAAGAGGAAATTGAAAAAAAATAATAAATTTGACTATTTTCTTTTGCTTATTGTATTTTTACTTGTAAGCATAGGAGTAATGATGGTTTTTAGTGCCAGCACCTGCTACGGTTCTCTTTATAAGAATGACCCCTATTTTTTACTCAAACAACAGTTGATTTGGGCAGGAATAGGGTTATCTTTGCTCTGGCTAAGTTCTAAGCTTAATTATCAGAAGTATCAGAAACTATTTAAAGGATTACCTTTTTTTATTATAATTCTGCTTATTTCGGTATTTGCACCAGGAATAGGTAGAGAAATCAGGGGTGTTCATCGATGGATTGATTTAGGGCTGGTTCAAATTCAACCCAGCGAGATAGTTAAAATAATCCTGATTATCTATCTTGCCTCTTCATTAGTCAGAAAAAAGGAGAGAATAAAGAGTTTCATTAATGGATTTTTACCTTACTTTATCATAGTGGGGATTATCTTTGTCTTAATAGCCATAGAGCCGGATTTGGGAACAGCTATTATTGTAGGGGGGATTGCCCTCGCTCTTCTCTATGCAGGAGGAATCAGGGTCTTCCATCTATTCTATGGGATAATTCTTGCTCTGGTTCCCATCTGCTTTTTTGTTCTTTCAACAGACTACCGAAAAAATAGAATAACAGGATTTCTCTTTCCAGAAAAGGACCCCCAGGGGATAAGTTTTCAGCCCTTACACCTTAAAATATCATTAGGTTCGGGGGGGTTCTGGGGTTTAGGGCCTGGCCAGGGAAAAGAGAAACTCTTTTATCTTCCAACCCCCTATACCGACTCTATTTTTGCCGTAATTGGAGAAGAGCTCGGTTTTATAGGGACAACTCTAATTATAACTCTGTTTTCTTTGTTAGCCTGGCGTTGCTTTAAAATTGTAAAAAAAGCACCCGACGAGTTTGGAAAGCTCTTAGCCCTGGGGTTAACCTTTCTAATCTGTTTTCAAGCTATTGTTAGTATGGGAGTAAACACAGTGCTCTTACCCACCACAGGAACAACCCTTCCCTTCCTCAGTTACGGAGGTTCATCTCTATTAATTAGTCTGATATCGGTAGGAATTCTTTTAAATATATCTAAAAAATCGGATAATAAGATTAGGAAAACTAAAGAAAAATGATAGAGGTGGAAGTAAAAGCTAATATAGAAAAAGAAGAGATAGAAAAAAGACTTGCTCTGGTAGGAATTAAATTGATTAAGAGAGAACATCAAATAGACACCTACTTTGATCATCCTTACTATAATTTCAAAAAAAAGATGAAGCTCTAAGAGTCCGAGAAGTAGGGAATAACTTCTTTTTAACCTACAAAGGGGAAAAAATGGATAAAGAGACAAAAACGAGAAAAGAGATAGAAATGAAGGTGGAAAGAAAAATATT
>JAYEHT010000013.1:0-5687 GCA_034659655.1 Candidatus Aerophobota bacterium
TTCTTCCACTGAGAATGAGCCTAAAAGAATAAGAGCACCCTAAATCCTGTAAATATCAGGATAAATAAGGTGCTCTTATCTCGTCCTATCTGGACGACTAAATCACCTACTTCTCTCACCCAGTAGGCTAACAGTAGGGAAATATTCGATATTTTTTAGGAAAACTTACCTATTACTTATCTCTCATGATACCTCTCATCTGCAAAATGTCAAATATCGTATAGAGATTTCTGAAAAGGTCAGAAATCTCTGATTTCACAGATAAATGGAGCACTATCTTAATAGTGCTCCATAAAAGTCCAGATTACACAGATTATCAGAGAACTCTGGAGGTTTTTTTCAGAGGCTTCGTCTAAAAAAGTTGACTAACGGTTAAAATATTATACCCTACAGTGTCCAATTCTGTTTTTTTATTCAAAGGGTAAATTATGAAACTATTAGTAGTTGTGCTTAATAAAGAAGAATTTTTAGAGGATGTCTTAGATGCTTTTATAGAGGCGGATATCACCAAAGCAACTGTTCTCGATAGCGAAGGGATGGTTGGATTCCTCGCCTATGAAGTTCCTCTTTTTGCTGATCTTAAGGATTTTATGAAGGGAGATAAGCCTTATAATAAAACTATCTTTTCGGTGGTAGACGATGAGAAGAAGATTAAAAAAGTAGAAAAACTTATTGAAGATATATGCGGAGATTTATCAGAACCAGGCATAGGAATCTTATTCACCGTTCCCGTAGATTATGCAAAGGGTTTTACAAAAAAGCTTTAAGACAAAGATGCAAGGAATAAATTAATTATGGATGTCCATCAAAAATGGAAAATAGTCAGAATTCTCCTTACCACTGGTTACTTAATGATAGGCTGGCTGGTATTTACCTGTAATTTAGCACCCTTTTCTTTATTCCTCGGATCTTTGTTCTCTTTTATCATTGCTCTTTTTACTTATGATATTTTCATTGAAAGAGAAGAGGTTGCTCGCCGGGCTCTCATTCCCAGATTATCTCCACTCCTGATCTATCCCTTTGTTTTAATATTTAAGATATATTTATCCAGTTTTAAAATGATACCCGCGATATTAACCAAGGAAATCAATCCTCGCATAGTTCACTTTCGAACGCGATTAAAATCTGAGATAGCTCGAGCTATCCTGGCCAACTCCATTACTCTAACCCCCGGCACCCTCACCCTGAATTTATCTAAAGACCATCTTATAGTTCACTGGCTAAATGCTAAAACTACTCACAGCCATTATGCGGCAAAATTAATAAAAGGACATTTTGAGACCTGGTTAAAAAGAATATGGGTGTAAATATATTAACTATAGTTATTCTTCTTCTTTTAATAAATTCTCTGGTAAGTGTATATAGAGTAATAATAGGACCAACCCATCAAGATCGTCTGATAGGATTAAATCTTATTTTATCTCAGGTAACCGTCATTATGGTAGTTGCCGCAGTAAACTTTCACAGGACTATCTATCTGGATGTGGCTTTAGTTTACGCTATCCTTAGTTACATTAGCATCATAGCCATTACTAAATACTTTAAAAGAAGAAGACTTCGCAAATGAGATTTATTGCTTATCTCTTTTTAGGAATGGGGATATTTTTCGCTACTTTTGGCAATATAGGAATCCTGCGTTTTCCCGATGTATACACTCGTTTGCAAGCTTCATCTAAGTGTGGAATTACTTCGGTAGTTTCTATATTTATAGGACTTATGATTCTGGAAGGGTTGAGTTTTATCACTGTAAGAATTCTAATAATAACTATATTTTTCCTTATCACCAGTCCTGTTTCCTTCCATGCCATAGGTAGAAGCGCCTATGAGGAAGGAATTTTACCCTGGAGAAAAAAGAAAACAGAAGGAAAACAATGATCATCTCCATTCTTATAGTTATTGTAATAGTGGCCATTTTATCTCTACAGTTTGAGGACCTTCTCAATGCCGTTATTGCTTTAGCTGTCTTTGGCTTTCTTCTATCTCTTGTTTTTTACCTTCTCCATGCTCCAGATGTGGCTATTACAGAAACAGCGATAAGAGTAGGAGCAGCTACCGCCTTATTTGTAGTTATAATCAACAAAATAGAAAGAGAAGAAGAATGAACAAAAAGGGGATAAGAAATATACTCATTTTAATTATCATTATGTTATTAGGAATAATTTTTTTCTCTGGATTTCATCCCCACTACCCTTTAAATCTAAGAGTTAGTGAGCATTATATTACTAAAGGGGAGAAAGAGACGGGAGCTATTAATATAGTCTCCAGTATTTATCTGGGATACAGAGCCTTTGATACCTTAGGAGAGACTATCGCTCTTTTGGTGACTGTCTCTTCAATAGTTTTTCTGCTCGAAAAGGGAGGAGAAAAGTATTGGAAAAAGAAGATAAATCAGAAATAGTAAGCATAACCTCAAGAAAATTGGTGCCTTACATCCTTCTCTTCGGCCTTTACCTCATCTCCTACGGTCACTTTTCCCCGGGAGGAGGATTTCAAGGAGGAGTGGTATTAGGAGCGGGGATAATTCTCCTTTGTCTCTCCCGTGGAATCTCCTCAACCGAGATAAATTTCCCTCCCCGGAAAATAACTTTCCTCGAAATATCTATGATAACTGCTTTTATACTTTTAGGAATAGCTGGCTTAATAATGGGGGGAAGTTTTTTGAGTAACATCCTTCCGGGAAAAGCAGAAGAAGTTCCCACACCAGGGTTTATTTTCCTCCTTGATTTAGTTATTGGATTAAAAGCGGGAGCAGGAATTATTTTAATTTTCTACAGCTTTTTAGCTAAATAATAGAGGTAAAAAATGGAATTTTACTTAGCTTTTCTTATTCTCTTTATAGGAGTCTGGGGAATGGTAAGTAAGGAAAATGTGATTAAGAAAATAATTGGATTAAATATTACTAATAGTGCGGTGATTCTCTTTTTTATCCTGGTAGGACATCATTATGGCTCAACCGCTCCTATAATGGAAAAAGGAGTAAAAGATGTAGTAGACCCCCTACCTCAAGCTCTTATGATTACTACTATTGTTATCGGAATATGTCTCACTTCTTTAGCTTTAGCCCTAGCTTTAAAAATATATAGAAAATATAACACTTTAAATATTTCCAGGATAGAGAAACTGGCTAAAGATGAATAATATCCCCCTCTTTTTAATAATTATCCCTCTTTTTGCCGCCTGTTTAATTCTCTTAATCAACTTTTTTAAACCCCACCCCGGATTAACCCAGCTAATCAGCTTATCCTCCATAATTATTAGTTTAATCATACTCGGGTTCTCTACTATTCATATCCTGATTGAAAAGCAGACTCTTATCTATAATTTGGGCGGATGGGAAGAGCTGGTAGGAATATCTTTACATTTAGACGGATTAGCCTGGTTTTCCTCTTCTTCAGGAGCAATTATTGCTCTATTTAGTCTCGTCTACAGCTTAAAAGAGAAAATTTATCAATACAAATTCTACTTTTTCTTCTCTATTCTGGTGACAGGAATGCAAGGAGTTGTTCTCACCCACGATATATTCAATATGTTTGTCTTCTTCGAAATACTTTCCATCGCCTCTTATATACTCATCGCTTACTCTCAGGAAGGCAAAGCTATAAAAGCAAGCTTTCATTACCTCATCATTAGCAGTTTGGGAGCTTCCCTTTTTCTCCTAGGTATAGGGCTTATCTATCAAGGATGCGGCAGCTTAAGTTTAACCCAGATAGGAAAAACCTTTAGCATAGAAAGAGGCATTCCTTCCTCTATGTTCCAGTTAACTATCTCTCTAATAGTAGTGGGAATAGGAATTAGGGCAGCTTTTATTCCTCTTCACCTCTGGCTGCCTGATGCTCACGGCTATGCTCCTACACCCGTCTCCGCTCTTTTATCCGGGATAACAATTAAAATATCCTTTTTGGCTATCTGGCGAATTATTAGCATCTTAGAGGCGATTAACTCCCAACATTTTTTTCTCTGGATAGGCTCTCTTACCGCTTTAATACCGGTAATCTGGGCTTTATCACAAACAGACATCAAAAAACTTTTAGCCTATCATAGTATATCTCAGATGGGATTTATCATCGTCTCCTTTGGAATCGGCTCGGCTCTTTCCCTTACCGGCTCCCTCTATCACTTTCTCAATCACTCTTTTTTTAAAAGTCTACTCTTTTTCTCAATGGGAGCGGTAATCTATACAACAGGAAAAAGAGATTTAAGAAAACTTTCAGGGTTATTTAAAAAGATGCCCTGGGTAGCTGTACCATCTCTTATAGGGGCTCTCTCTATCTCAGGAATACCCCCTTTTAATGGATTTGTCAGCAGAACTCTTATAGCTACATCTCTAAAGAAGTATCCTCTTCCCTTATTTTTTATCTTTTTAGCAAGTGTAGGAACAGCAGCTTCTTTTATTAAACTGATGATGATTTTTTTAAGCAAAGAAAAAGTCAAACCTTTGCCTCATAAAAAAATAAAGAAAGCCCCTAAAACTATGATTTACCTTCTCATTACTCTCTCTATAATCTCTCTTTTGTCGGGTATTTTCCCTTCCTGGATAGTTAAAGTGATATCTAATTTTATCTTATTAAAGGATTTACCTTCCCCCATCAAGATTTATTCCTTTTCTAACATAGGAAAAAGCCTACTTATCTTTGTTCTGGGGATTTTTCTTTACAAGTTTATCACCACAAAATATGGAAAACAGATCCTTTTAAGAATCAGAGATACAGAACCTGGTCTGAATAACTCACTTCTTTTAGTGATACTATCCTTGATACTCTTTTTTATCTTGACAATACCAGGAAAGTATTAGAACTAACTCTGGGTAGATGGGTGAATGAGTAGATGGGAAAAGAGTAGATACTAACACACTCTAACTTTCAGACAAAGTTCATATTCTATCTGTGCAGCCAAGTTAATAGATTACGCATCATCCCATTATCCCATCAACAGCGGATATGCACTGGCGGAAGGGGGAAAGTCCCGAAATGTTCTTGACACTTTAAGGAAAGTTTGTATAATGTAAATAGAAATAATTTCTATTTAGTTAGTGGAGACTTATTAATGGAAGAGAGTCGCTGTGTTGAAATACTAAGGAAAGCCAATCTGAAGATCACACCAAAGCGGAAGGCAATTATTAAGTTCTTCTTGCAAAATGGAAGGTACTTTACTCCTGAAGAGGTTTGGACAATTCTCAAGAGTGATTTTAAGCATTTAGGGCTTCCCACCATTTATCGTAATTTAAAAGAACTGGAGGATATCGGAATTCTCATCAGGGTAAGTCGGTCTGATCAGCGGCTTTATTATGCCATCTGTCATCTGGGTAAAGGGAAAGAGCATCATCATTTTGTCTGCCAGAAGTGCAATCGGGTAAGTGAGGTGGAGTTTTGCAATTTTAAGGATATAGCCGAAGGTATTGAGAAAAAATTAAATTGTAAGATTACCTCACATTTTACCCAGATAGAGGGATTATGTTCAGAGTGCAGATGAGGAAAAGATAAGAAAAGAGGCTAAAAAATGATTATGCAAATAGCAAGGGAACTTAAAAGACATGCCCCCTTTACTACTTTAGGAGCTGCTACAGGAGTTGCCATTATGGCTATGATGATTTTTTGGAATTTTCCTCCTAAAATTTCATACACTACTTTTTACATCTTACATCCACTCCACGTTGTATTGAGTGCCCTGGCAACCACAGCAATATATAG
>JAYEHT010000014.1:0-5663 GCA_034659655.1 Candidatus Aerophobota bacterium
AAAAAACATCTTTAATTTAAGCGTGTTTTAAGCGCTTATTTCAAGGTGGCTGGTATGAATCATCGTATTTTTTAAATACGCCTCATATACGCCAAATTTGAAGCTTTTTTAAAAAACGCTAAAAAGCTTATATATCAAGGGTTTCATTGATTTTTTGCAAAATCAACCCGTAATTCATTGATTGTCTGCTTGATTTCCTTGATTTCAGCAGTAACATTATGGGAAAATTCCTTTTGATTCTTGACTATTTCATTAATAAAAAACTCTAATTTCCACACCAGGTATACAGAAAGCACCAGGGGAAAGCCGTTGTTTGCTATTAATTTTAGTATATATTCAATATCCAATTCACTTATTTCCTTTCCAAGTGTGCTTTGGTCCTGGCCTAATATCCAGGTGTAGGAAATTTTCCTTTTCATAATACCCAATACCATTAAACCCCATTTCCTGAGCATAAAGAAGAAGATCAGAAAGTAAGAAATCTTTTACGTGAATGTCTGCCGCCATACCCAGGAGATGATAAGACCTTGAAACTCCCCCTACCCTATGATTTTCTTCTTTACACCGGTAACCGGAATTGATATATATTGGCCTGTTTATAACCATCCTCAGATGATTTAATCTGGCCAAAAGGTCCGGAGACAACATAACCCGCCGGCAGCAGGGACACTCAAACTCATATAAAGAAAAATATTCAGTTAATTCTATATCATTAATTATATCCATAATTTATTTATATTTTAAGGTCCTGCCGTTTCTTACTACATCCGGCATAGCATGGTAAATTTTTTCATTGATCTCAGGAACCGTAGCTTTCATGAGATCCTTTACATAGGAAATTTCACCCTCTTTTAAACTAACCTTTTGCTTCCTTAATATTTCAATTAATTTTACCCAGGCTATTTTCCATTTTTCCTCACCATTTCCTATCCCCAGCTCTTCTTCAGCCCAGAGCATGGCTGCAAGTATAGCCTCTTTTATTTTGTCTGCCCTGTCCTGGCCAAGCTTATTTACCATAAATTTAGAGAGCAAACCAACAAGAAAAACAAGTACAAAATCTAATAAATATTTAGTGACAAATACTTCTATCATTTATTACTCCTTTCGCCTGTGCGTGTTGGCACGCAGACAGGTCTCTCTCCCCAGGAAGGTCCGCGGCTCCCCCCAAGGAAGAATATTATAATATTAAGCTCCTACATCCATAACATCAGTAGATTTGTAATCAAGTATCCGAGCATTGACTTTAGCTACTAAGTCATTACCATTATTATGGAAGATATTCTTGGCGATAATAGTATCCATAACTCCCTCAACAGCTGCATCTTGTGCCGCCATATCTGCATAATCTCCATCATCCAAGTTCTTGGGATTATTTAAAGTTAGATTTATGGTTTTGCCGACACTATCCCTAAACTGCAGATAAAGTCTCTTGTAAGTGGTTACTTCTCCTAATTCGGTTGCCATTATATTTTTCACCTCCTTCTTTGTTTATGGTTTACAATTATTAGCGATTATTCAGTAAGTTGGAATTCTTTTTCGAATCTGATCTCATCTACGGTATACTTCTGCAATCCTATTAAAGCATTAGCTACATCATAGGCATCCTGCTCGATAGCAGTAGATTTAACCTTATTAAAGGTCTTGCTGTTAATGATAGGTGCTCCGGTATCAGGATTAGTGCCTACTACCAGTCTAAATTGTAAGGATGAGTCACGAGGAACTGTTACTACTATTGCCATTATTTTTCACCTCCTTTTTTAGAATCCCCGATCAGGCCGAGGACAGGTTTTAAATCAAGCAAAGCTAAGCAGTATATGCTATATTTTATCATACTTGACTAATTTAGTCAAGATTAGAGTACTATAGTCAATCTAGATAAATAAAGGTGTATTTTTCTTTGATTTCCTTATAAATGCTCCTTATTTTATAAAATAAAAAGGGATCCTTCCCGATACAAGCATGTCCTCGACCTGATCGGGGAAAGGACCCCTTGACTTACCTATATATAGAATTACTATTTGTAGAATTGATAAAATTAGTTTATGATAAGCTAAGAATCTATAAAGATATACCACAAGTAAAATTAGTAGTTAATTTTCGAAACTTCACCTAGAGTAAAAATAAACGCAATATTGCATCTAACTTAACAATTTGGTATATTATACGCATTTGTTGCGTAAATACAGTAGCCGAAATGGCACATACATTCATTATAAAAGGTAGAAGAGAATGAAAAAGAGTTTTTGGGGATTAATATGGTCAAGCTTTTTGAGGGTTCAAGGGGTTCTAATTGGTCTGCTAGCGGTGTTATTGTGGGTTTTTCCCCCTGACAAAAATATTTCATTGAGATGGGCTCTACCAATTGGGCTTTTCTGTGTAATATTAATACTAACTCTTGGCAATTCAACGTATGAAGCCTTCAAAATAAGTAAATATGTTCTTCCTATGGTTCTTGTTGGAAAAAAGCCTCCTACACAAATTTCAGGAGCAAAACTCTTATGCTTAATAGAACCTTCGGAACTTTTCTCCTATGATACATTAGTTTCTTTCTATTATATTGGTGACGAAAATTTTGAACAATTGATGGGAATAGGAACAGTTATAAATATCCAAGAGGATAGCAAAATTCAAGTTGTAATGACTCACTCTCTTGATGGCTATGAAGAAGAAATCGAGAAATTAGTACAGAATGATGCTGGTATCTTAAAAAGGACTCGGGTGAAACCTAATATTCCCACCAAAATATATTTGGATAGAATATTGCAAGGAGGATAAAAATGGGTAATGTAAAAGCTACTAAAAACCAAAAAGAAAAAACTTTCCCTGCAACTGTTGTTAAGGTTATTGACGATTGCAAAATCGTTATTAATAGAGGAGCCCTACACAAAGTAACGGAGGGGCAACGATTCTTACTCTATAAATTGAGTGAGGAAGAAATAAAAGACCCCATTAGCGGAAAATCTTTGGGATACTTGGAAATAGTCAAGGGAACAGGAAAAATTATACATGTTCAAGAACGAATATCAACTATTGAATCAGATAAAAAAGAGCCATCGGAAAGAAGAATTGTCAGGAAGAGAGCCTCGACTCCATTTTTTTCATTTTCTACTGGAGAAGAAGAGGAAGAGACAATAGTGCCTTCAGGCCGTTTGGTCCCATTTGATGATCCCATAATTGGAGACAAGGCAAAGCCTATTTAATAAATAAAGTTATGCCACTTCGGCTAACATGCTTTTTGTGGCTCACTTCGTTCGCCCAAATGCTTCGCACCTCACAAACAGCGGGAACATTATATGGAATGGTGCTTTTCACCATTTTTATATAATCCCCCACCTAGAATATAATAATCATTTGGAAAATTATTTAAATAGGCCATGATTAAATGAGTTTTTTTCTAATCAGCAAATCAATTGTAGATAGCCTCTTTCTCTCTCCCCCGGTATTTTATTAAAATGATCTATTAACCTGCTTTTATTGACTTCCTGGTAAATAGCTTCTGGTCATCTAATCCCCACGACCGCCCGCCAGGAGCTTTTTTTGCTAAGAAGTTTAATTGAAAGTCTGCCAATACATAACAAGACTCTATCGGACATTCTTAAAGAAATATATGAGGGTTTGTCTTATCCGATAAAGCTTTGTTATGTATAGCAAAAAAGCATTATATTTTTATAAAACAAAAAGCAATTTTTGCCTTATAAAAATATAAAGGCGGGCTAAGTTAGATACTTCTTATAGTAAGGGTAAATCTCTATTCCTAATAATCGAATGCCTCCCCCCCCTTCCCTCCCTGTTCCTGATCACTACACTTCTACGTTTTAACATTTTTTATCTGCCTACATGCCTACACTCCGGGCAGAGCAGATAAAAAAAACTAAAACTATCCTAAGAGTTTATAGGTGCGACAACGAGGGCGTTTATAGAAGACTCAGCACCGCAAAAAAATGCAGGCAAGCAATTAAACACGAGATTTTTTGCGGCACCGGCTTCTACAAACGCCAGGAGAAGAAATTGCAAAGAGAAAAAAAAGATGATCTTTCCCTGGCGATAGGTGAAAACTACATAAAGAAAATATTTCTTTTCTCTAATATTTTATTTATGGATGTTTTTACTTATCGCTTAACCATAAAGAACCCGAAAAAATTAGCCACCGAAAAAGAAGGTAAAAAGTTCCAGCTCTTATTCTCTCTCTTGCTTTTTATCTTGTTTTTTCGGGGATAAGATTAAGCCACCGTTCGTCAACCGCTACACCTTCTATATCAGAATAAAGATATATAAGAGGGGGTGATTTTCCCTTCTTATATATCTTTTAAGCATTCGTCTTCTCTTTAGCATTACACGATAAACATAATTTCAAATTTTTCTTTTTCCTAAATTTAAAATTATATTTTGAGTGTTATGCTTCTCTTTTCGTTTATCTTTTTCTTGTATTGCTTTTTGTAAAAGAGGGGTGCTTTCCCCTGTTTACAAAAACAATACCTTCTCTCTCCCTGGCAATACTCTCACCAGGTAAATTACTATTTATCCGGTTGAGTGTATTGCTCTTTCTTTGTTTTTTCTTTCTTAATCCCCCCCACTCTTCCCTTTTTCTTCTCCCTCGCGATAGGCAAAAAAATCTTAAATCAAAAAGTGTTTTTCTTTTTTATTTTAAGATGTTTTTTACTTATCGCGTAAACGCAAAGAATCCGATAAATAATGTTCCAGGTAATAGGAGAAAAAAACCAAAATATATACCTTAAATAATTTTTTTCTCTTATTGCCTGGGATTAACCGTTCTCCTGTCCGCTGGTTAGCTGAAAACCCTTTTTATTAAAAAATAATATTATGTGATAGGGGGTGATTTTCCCTTATCACATAATATTTACCGGTCGTGATTTTTAATGACACGATAAAATAATAATTATATTTTTCTTTTTCCCAAAATATAATTATTATTTTTGAGTGTGATTTTCTTATTGCTTTTGCCTTTCTCCTGGCAAATTCTTCTCATGGTAAATTACTGTTTATCATGAGAGGGAATTGCCTCTTTTCTTCTCTTGGCGATAGTTTAAAAACTTATAAGTGCTAAAAGTGATTTTCTTTTTACGTTTATAGGTTTTTAAACTATCGCTCTTTCTTTAACCGAAGTAAACCCTAATAATAAAGTCCAGGTAACAGAAGTTTAAAAGCCCCCACTTATAAACATTAATTCCCGGAAGCTTTTAAACTTTTATTGCCTGAGAGGAAATAACTATTCTCCTGGAGTTTTCAAGCCAAGCTTGAGCAAAAAACCATTTTCTCTTATTAGCTTATAGAGATGATCTTCTCTTCTCCTCTTCTCCTGGCGATAGGTGAAAACTACAACAATAAAAAGTTTATATATAAAAGGCAATTCTTTTAACTTTTTATTAGTTGGATGTTTTTACTTATCGCGTAAACGCAAAGAATCCGATAAATACAGCCACCGAAAAAGAAGATAAAAATTCCCGCTTATCTACCCTCTTTTGATTTTTATCTTGTTTTTACGGGGTGAAGACTAAACCACAAACGATGACAGATTCACGAAAAGGTTCGCAAACAGGGGCGGGGCAAGGGAGAGAGGGTCTCGATATTGCTTGCGCTTATGCTTGTAGAGTAGGGGGTGAATCGACCGCAGTTTTTCCTTCCCCCTTAATGCTTCCCCCCTA
>JAYEHT010000015.1:0-5637 GCA_034659655.1 Candidatus Aerophobota bacterium
TTCCGAGAAATTCTATTACAATAAAATAGAAGGAAGTAATTAAGGAGAATTTAAGGTAAATTATAGTTGACACAATTTCTAAGTATGATAAATTACATTTAGTCTTTTAGGAAAGCTAAACTGTTACTAATAATTAAAATATAACCAAAAGAGAGGATAATTTTATCAAAATTAAAGAGCTAAAAAAATCTGGGAGGTAAAGAGAGAATGAGCAGTAAAACTCAAGTTTTCATTTTTTCCTTATTTATATCAGCATTAGTGATAGGTATGGGAAGGAGCGGAATTGCTCAAAATGAAAAGCCTCAGAAAGACTTCTCTATTTTTCCTAAATATACAGATATAGTTATTGAAAAAGGCAAGGAAATAGAGATAGAGGTAAAGATTGTTAATACAGGGAAAGAGGAAGAGGAAGTAGTTCTTTCAGTTATTCCGGAAAAGAAGGCAAAAGATTGGAATGCACGGCTGGAAACTCAATGGAACAGGATGAAGATTCGCAGTTTATATCTATTTCCAGAAGAGCCTGATAATGCAGTAACTGTAAAATTTCGTGCGGATCCTCCAGAGAGCGCAAAAGAAGAGGATTATAACTTTACCTTAAAGGGAACTACAAAAGATAAAAGAGTTCAAAAATCTGTTGGTATTACAATTGGTCTTAAAGCAAAAGCAAAAGAACCTCCCAAAAAAGTCTCTGAGGAGATAAAGCTTCTCACAAAATATCCGAGTGTAAAGAATCCTGCAGGGAAGAATTTTGAGTTTGAAATTGAGGTGAAAAATAACGCAGATAAATCCCGTGTAATGAACTTAGGAATTAAACTTCCTTACGGATGGCGCGCCTATTGCAGTCCAAGATGGGAGAAAGAAAAAAGAATTTCCGCAATAAAGGTAGATGCTAATAGCTCAGAGCGTCTGCTCCTTACTTTAATTCCTCCTACGAATATCTCAGAGGGAGATTATCCTGTAACTTTTGCTGTCGTCTCGGAAAAGGAGAGGGCAAATATTGAGCTTAAGACAACAGTTACCGGCACCTATAAACTCGAAATGAGTACAGAAAAAGGGCGATTAAACCTTGATACAATTGCTGGCAAGGAAAAGCACATAGATCTCTATTTATGGAATGAGGGCTCAGCACCGATTGAGGATATAAGCTTCTTCTCTAATAAGCCTGAAGAGTGGGAAGTATCTTTTAAACCCGATAAACTATCTTCCCTCCCTTCTTACGAAGAGGCACAAAAACCTGAGAAAGTGGATATGCTAGTAAAACCTTCCCTTAGAACCTTACCTGGAGATTATATGGTTACCGTAAGTGCTGCCGGCAAACAGGACCAGAAGCAGATAGACCTGAGAACTACGGTAAAGGTATCCACAAAATGGGGATGGGTGGGAGTTATAATTATAATTGTAGTAATAGGTTCCCTTATGGGAATCTTTATTCGATTAAAGAGGAGATAAATGGAGTGGATTGTAGAAACTAATGAGCTCAGTAAAACTTACAATGGAACCAGGGCTGTTGACCAACTAAATCTCAGGATAAAAGAAGGCGAGATATTTGGATTTCTTGGGCCTAATGGAGCAGGAAAGACAACCGCCATCTTAATGATTTTAGGGCTTACAGAACCCACCTCGGGTAAAGTAAAAGTTTATGGGCATGATGCTCTAAGGGAACCTCTTAAAGTCAAAAGTGTGGCCGGGTATCTTCCTGAAAATGTCGGTTTTTATGAAGATTTAACCACAAAGGAGAACTTAAGATATATAACGAGATTAAATGGTATGCCAGATAAGGAGGCACTTCCAAAGATAGAGGAGATTCTACTAGAGGTAGGTCTTTCAGAGGTAGCCGATCTGGAGGTGGGAAAGTTCTCCAAAGGAATGAAACAGCGTCTGGGAATGGGGGCTGTCTTTGTTAAAAACCCAAAACTTGCCATTCTGGATGAGCCTACCGCGGGAATTGACCCTGAAGGAGTTGACCAGATTTTAAAACTTATAGTAAGAATGAGTAGAGAACAGAATATCACTATGCTGGTATCTTCCCATCTCCTCTATCAGGTTCAAAGAATTTGTGAGCGGGTAGGTATAATCACCAAAGGAAAGATGATAGCTCAAGGCTCTATAGATGAGATAGGAAAGGAGATAATAAAAAAAGGGGAGACTCTACTTGAGGTTCAAGTATCTAAAGTAACTCCAACTCTTCTTAATTCCCTAAAGGAGATAGAAGGAGTGAAAGATATTGAAAAGAAAGATAATCATTTTCTTATAAAGTGTGCTCGAGATTTAAGAGAAAAGATATCCAGAGCCATTATAGAAAGCGGAAGTCTCCCCTTACAAATAAAAACCCAGGACTATACCTTAGAAGAGATTTATATAAGATATTTTCGAGAAGGGTGATTTTCAAGATGTCAAGAGTTAAAGTTGTTTTTTGGAAAGAACTTGCCGATTATTTTGGGAGTCGAAGATTTTTAATACTGTTTATTATTATCTGTATTACCGGGGCCTCAATCACATACATTGCCAGCCAAACTATATCTCAGGGCCAAACTTCGCTCTCTGTGGGGTTTATCTTTCTCAGGCTTTTTACCTCTTCTGCGGGAGCTCTGCCTTCATTCACCTTTTTCATCAGCTTTTTTGGACCACTTATAGGGGTTATTCTGGGATTTGATGCTATAAATAGTGAACACTCCAGAGGCACAATGAGTCTGGTCTTATCTCAACCTCTTTTTAGAGATTCTTTAATTAATGGCAAATTCTTAGCTGGATTGGGGACAGTAGCTATAATGCTAATAAGTATTATTATAGTTATTTCAGGGCTGGGACTCTACACACTCGGTATTATTCCTAACTTAGCAGAAATTTCAAGAATAGGCATTTTTTTCATAGCCAGTGTAGTTTATATAGGGTTCTGGTTAAGTCTGGGAATCCTTTTTTCAATTTTATTCAGGCGAACAGCGAGTTCTGCATTAGCCTCGATAACCGTATGGATTTTTTTCACCTTTTTTATTTATATGGTTGCCAGTGTTATTGCCGACCAATTAGTCCCTGTTACTCATACTGCTACCGCCGAAATGATCACCAACAATGAATATCTTAAGAAGCTAATTATGCGTATCTCTCCAGCAACTCTCTTTGAGGAAATTGCAGTTGCTGTGCTTAATCCTTCGGTAAGAGTTTTCGGTTTCCTCCTTCCCGCTCAAGCAAAGGGTCTAATTCCCAGTCCTTTACCTTTAAGTCAAAGTATTATGGTGGTATGGCCACAGCTGGTAGGACTAATAGCTTTAATGCTTATATGTTTCGCTATTTCGTATGTAATATTTATGAGACAAGAGATAAGAGCAACTTAGTTCTTATCTTTAAATCTCCTCCCAGAGAAAAAGCTGCTCGTTTATCTCCTTAGATTCTTCTCTTTGTCCGGTTTGAGGAAATAAAAGCTTCTTAGAAGAGGGATGAAATTTGCCTTTTAGAGTGATGAAATCTCTTGCCCGAGAGACTCTTAACCCTATGCTCTTAAGTTGATTGATGGTAGTAAATTTACTGATTTTACGATCTCTTACTATTCGTTTAGCTGATATCTTCCCAATCCCAGGAACCCTTAAAAGCTGCCAAAAATCGGCTTTATTTACCTCTACCGGAAAATTATCTGGATGGGACAATGCCCAGGCAAGCTTAGGATCATATTCTTGAGGAAGATTACCTTCTTTATCAAAGGGAAGTTCCTCAGGAGTAAAACCATAGCCCCTGAGAAGAAAATCAGCCTGATAGAGTCTGAATTCTCGAAGAAGAGGACAGGAAGATACATTTTCCAGAGGGGTATCCAAAATGGGCATAAAAGCACTGTAGTAAACTCTCCAGAGCTTGCAGGATTTATAAAGCCGGGAGGAAAGATTTAATATTTCCTTATCTTTCTCCCCGGTCGCCCCCACCACTAACTGAGTAGTGACTCCAGCTTTTAGGGATTTTTCTTCATTTATCCGGGATATTTTTCTTAATCCTGAGAGAAGTTGATGAGAAAAATCTTTTGTAGGAGAGAGCCGCTTAAGATGCTCAGCAGAAGGTGCTTCTAAATTTATAGACAATCTATTCACCAGAGGAGCTACTTTTTCAATCAAACTCTCATCGGTACCCGGCAGTATCTTGTAGTGAATATATCCTCGATATTCATATTTTCCTCGCAGATACAAAAGGGTTTTAAACATCCTCTCTTCAGACTCATTAGCCGAGCCATAAATGGCCGAAGAAAGAAAGAGACCATCTACTAATTTCTTCCGATAATATTGAATGAAAATTTGAGCTAACTCTCGGGGAGAGAAGCTTATCCTTTTGAAATTTCTGTCTTTACGATTGGCACAGTAAAAACAATTTCCTTCACAGGCATTGGTTTGGAGGACCTTAAATAACCTCACCACATTCCCTCCCCTTCCTGCAGCGGGATAGATAAAACTAAATCGCTGGAACTTCTTTTTCTTCTGGGCAAAGATGGAAGGGAAACCGCAAACATCAAACCTGGCTGTCTTCCCTAAAACTTTAAGCTTATCAGAAGAATCTAATTTTTTAGTAGTAAACATTTTCCCTTTCCGAAGAAAAGCTATGGAGAAACTTATATTCACTATTAAGATAATAAAAAATAAGGTAAAGTCAAACAATTAGGGAGGATTAGAGGAGTAGAGGATTAAAGGATTAAAGAGAAACCTACCCTTGCAAACCATATTTTTCTTAGTTCTCAATTCTTAGTTTTTATTTGACTAATTAAAATTCTCTGATATAAAGAGTTAATAAATAACAAATAGTAGAGAGTGATTAATTTTTTACCGGGAAATAGTATCGTAGGAGAAAAAAGTGGAAGAAATAGAGCTTGAAAAAGAGACAAACGAAGAAAAGCTTAATTCATCATTAACTACAGTAGAAAAATATTTGAAAAAAATAGGCAAAACCCCCTTGCTTACAAAAGAGGAGGAAATAGAATTAGGCAAAAAATTGGAGGAACAGAGAGAAAAGTTAGCCGAACTTACCATAAGAGCGGTCGATATTATTAAAAAAAATCGAGAGCTTCTCGCCTTATTTAAGAGAGAGAAAGCATATAAGAGCTTAACCAGCTTTAAGGCGAGTTTAAATAAGATAATAAAAATAGCCGACTTTCTGGAACAAAAAAAGGATGAGATAAGTAGAATAAGGTTTGATGAAGATAGAGAGGAATGGAAAAAAATTCTAAAGGAAATTGAAAGGACAACTCTTACTTATAAGATGTATAAGAAAAAGATGATGGAAGCTAATCTACGTTTAGTAGTAAGCTTTGCTAAAAAGTACACAGGTAGAGGTATCTCTTTCCCGGATCTTATTCAAGAAGGAAACATTGGTCTTTCCCGGGCTGTAGACAAATTTGATTATAAATGCGGGAGGCGGTTCAGTACCTATGCCAGTTGGTGGATACGACAGTCTTTAAGAAGAGTTATCGTTGATCAGTCTCAAACCGTTCGTGCTCCTGTTCATATAGCTCATCTACTAAAAAAACTGAGTAAAATTTCCAGGGAATTGGAACAGGAACTTAAAAGAGAACCTACTGTTGAGGAGATTGCCAGCCAGGCAAACATTTCCCCGGAAAAAACTAGAGAAACTATGGAGATAAATCGAAATACTGTCTCTCTTGATACA
>JAYEHT010000016.1:0-5600 GCA_034659655.1 Candidatus Aerophobota bacterium
CTCTACTTCCATATTCAATGACTATAGTCACTACGGTAGTGAGTATTCCAATTTGTCTGCTTTCAATGACAGGGCTTCAAAGCCTCCAATGATTTTTAAAGGCGATGAATTTATTGCATATCTAACTGTTAATACTAAAAAGATACCAAGAATTAATCCCTATGCTCTTATTGGGTGGCTTAAGGCAAATGAATGATTACTTAACCATCGGGTTGTTATAATAAGTCAATGTGTTCTTAACGATAATAGACCTTTTGATATAAGCTGATTACAGAAGAAATTATACATTTATTTAAACAGAGGGATAGTCTTGCATATCTATCTCTGTAATTGACTATTGATAGTGATGTTGTTTAAATCAGTAATGTCAAAAATTCTAAATCAAAAAGGAGATAAAAAATGGCAAAAAGAAATTTAAGGAGCGAAATCGCTAAGAAGGCATATCTTGATCCTAAGAGTTCAACCTTTTTAAATAAGACACAATCTTTAATCCAAGCTGGTTACAGCGAAAAATATGCACGTTCTAAGGGTATGAAATTATTAGATAATACCAAGTTTACAGACACGGATCTGGCTAGTTTTGAACCTCTTGTGCAAGGTTTACCCAAATTAGTAGCTTTAACTAACAAAAAAATGGAGCAATTGGCTCAAAGTGATAGCATAAGTGCAAAAGATTACTCCGCAATGCTTAGACATATTGAGCTTATAGCAAAATGTGCAGGAATTTTAAAAGAAAGGATAGAAAAAACAGAGCGGGTGATAAAGATTGAGATGCCTAAAGAGATTGTCGAGAGTGAACATAAGAGAATAAGAGAAAGAGAGCTAAAGCGGAAAAGTGGCTAAACCAAAAGAAGAAAGACTTGCTATTGTGAACCAGAAAGGGGGGACCGGGAAAACTACTGTATCGGTAAATCTATCAGTAGGATTAGCTGAACGGAAGTATAAGGTTTTGCTTATTGACCTGGACCCTCAACATAATGCTACTTTAAGTTTAGGGATTAACTCAATAGATTTGCCAGTATCTACTTATGAAGTGTTACTAAGGGAGACTACCTTAGAGGAGACTCTTATAAAGACTCCGATAAGCAACCTTACATTAGCACCTGCTAAAATGGAATTGTCTAATGCAGATATAAACTTAGCTGGTGAGAGTCGCTATCAGTTCAGGTTGAGAGAAAGCCTTAATCCTATAACTAACCACTATGATTATATCCTGGTTGACTGTCCTCCTTCCCTGGGGCTTTTAACTATCAATGCCCTGGTAGCTGCGGACAGTGTAATAATACCTATTCTTTGTGATTACCTTTCTTTAGAGGGACTAAAGCAGCTCATTACTTCTATCGAGAAGGTGCAGCAAGGACTTAACTCGGACCTTGAAGTTTTAGGGATCCTCCCTAATATGGTAGATTTTAGACTCAATATAAGCAAAGAGAGCTTGAACCTGGTAAAAAATCACTTTAAGGGGTTAGTGTTTAAAGGTATTATAAGGACTTGTGTAAAAGTGAAAGAAGCTCCCTCTTTTGGTAAGTCTATTTTTGATTACGCTCCTCATTCTACTGGTGCAAAGGAATACACCAAGCTAGTTACCGAGGTAATAAGGAGAGTTAAAGGATGAAGTCTAAACCAAGATTAGGTCGAAAAGATATATTTATAGAAAACAAGGTAACCAGGAAGCCAGAAAAAAAGATGGCTGTTAAACCAGAAAAGAATAAAACCAGAAAAACAGATAACCAGAAAAGAATAAAAGTTACTTTCCAGATTCCTGAGGCTCTGTTCATCCAGATAAAAATAAAAGCAGCTAAGGAGCAAAAGAAAATCTCCGAGCTTGTAAAGGAAATATTTGTAAAGTACCTAAGTAAATAAGAGGATAATAGAGGATACCCCCGGACCCCAAGCCCCCAAGGGGGATTGCCACCCTATTATCTATATACGCACAAATGAAATATATTGAAAACCTTAAAGTGTGTCATAAGAGGGGGTGTCTCTACTGTTTCAAGACATACTGTCCCATTACAGGTATAAACACAAGGCAAAGCGAAAAATGGGACACTAAAACATTGATAAAATGGGAATTCCAGAAGGGATCTCTGATATTCAGAAAAAGATGAGCTATATACCCCGACAAAGATGAAATGCTGATGAATAGAGAGATGGAAAGGTTTAATAAGTAGTTTAATTAGTATAAAAAAGAGCGATATAGATGGAGAGACTAAACTTAAGCAAATTAACTAAAGATTAAGAAGAAAAATGGTAGAAGAAAAGAAAAAGAAAACTAAAGGGAAAAAAGAGAGAAAACTAAAGGTAAGTAAGTTAACTAAAACCTGGGAACAAAAGGACTGGCAGAAGTTTAGCAAATGGTGGACTAAGCAAGAATTTAAGTTAGATGAATTTATATTTCTGGATATGCCAAAAAGACGTTCCTTAAAAGCCGGGGATAAGATAAGGGGAATGCATATTAAAGAGGAGATCTATAAGAAAACAGAAGAATACGATGTTATTCATCATCTAAAAAGACAATGGGCCCCTATTTTAATAGATGAAATCTTGAATAAAGAGACAGCTCAAAAATTGAATATATTCTTTTCTTTTTTTAGAGATAAAAGTAAAGAAAAACCTTTTAGGGGGATGAATAATCTTGAGTATTTCAAGCTCATTCTTACAGCAACGCTATTCCTTATAAAATATTGCTATACCAGACGAAGAAAAGAATATTATACCCCCATTGATTTGACAGACTTTTTAGATAGTGACTTCTTAAAATTCCTCTTAGGTAAGAAAGGTTTATTCTTTGTTAAAGTAATTCCTGAATTCCCGGTTGCAAATATAGATAGAGTTACCTCCGATGAGCTCCTACCTTTATTTTTAACAAAGGGGATATTCTCTAATTTTAATAATATCCCTCATATCCAGGACCTTGCTGATGAGGAAGCGAAAAAAATAAAAAGAAAGCTTACAGCTAAAGAAAGAAGGGACTTAGAGGTTAAAACAAAAGAATATAAAAAGGGGGGATATGTTTGGAAGGAATTCCCTCAGTATGCTATTGGGTTTGGATATGAGCAGTTTACTGAATATTTGGATAAGGTAGAGAATGAATACCAGGAGAAACAAAAACAAGCAGAGGTTAAACCCTTTTTATTCCCTGATATGCAAAGAGAAATTGAGGAAGTTTTAAGAAAGGTAAGGCTTTACAAAAAGGGGCAAAGTTTGGCTTATGGAATTTTGGGGGAAGCTTATTTACAAAGAAAATGGCTTGAGACAGAGCTATCAAAAGAAAAGGCTGTTTATTATATAGGGAAAACTCCTGAGCAAAAAGAAGCTTACCAGCAGGTTAAGAAAATTCTAAATTCCTTGAGATGGCTCTCTTATAAAGTTATAGGAAGGGGGAACTCAAAACTTAAAGGAGCGATAGGGAACTTTATTTTTAATATTCAAGAAAAGGGGGATAAATATTTACTTGATATTAACCCCCGGTATGTAGGTTGCATTCAAAATTTTGCTGAAGATAAAGAACTCCATAATAAGCAGAAGAGGAAAGAGCTTTTTAGCAGTGGTTATTTTGGCTTCCCTATGAAAGCATTAGCAATATCCGGGGACTACTCAACGGCAACAGAAGAGTTAAGGAATTACTTTTTAAGAGAGAAAGGGAACTCTCATCTAAATACTAAAAACCATAAAGTTATTTCCCAGAAGGTTAAAGTTTATATCAACAGAGCTTATTTAGGTTACAAACAGAGGAGTAAAAACTATCAAGTTTTTGTTAATGAAATTTTACCTACTCTAAAAAGGGATAAGTTTATAAGTAAGTTAGAACCTTCTTTGAATAAACTGAAAGCTTTATCTCCGAAGAGAGGTTATGAGGTTAACTTAAAAGTTTATATGAAGCATATCAAAGAATTAGATAAAAATTTAGGAGAACTGTTAAAAAAGAGAAATTTAACATAAAAACGAGTATCAATTTACTGCTAAAACGGGGGGTAAAAGTATCAATTTACTGCTAAAAATTGACGAAAAGTAATAATTTACTGCTAAAACGGGGTTGGAAATATAGACCAGGAGAGGGTTGTAAATCACTTAAAGATACTTAAAGGTATCTTAAAGAGAGAAAAGGGAATTTTTAGCAATTCCCTTTTCCCTTTTATGAGAAAAACAGAAAAACAATAGAGGTGTGTAAGATGCAAAATTTACAAGAGGCTATTAACAAAGTTAGAAAGGCTGGAGTTGAGGTTGGGAAAGATGGTTTTATGTTATGCTGTTTTCATAATGAGCAAAAACCCTCAGCAAGGCTTTGGTATAATTCTTACCATAACCAGGTGGAATATCATTGCTTTGGCTGTAGTGCGAGCTATAAATTTGAGACCTTTTATAAGATGATAACAGATAAAGAATACAAGCAGAAAGCTAAAAAACAACCCCCCCATATAGACTTTACCCTTCTATCCTCAAGACTCAATGCTTACTTTATGAGCTTATTAGAAGATAGCTTTAACGACCTTAAATACGGGCAAGCTATAAGTTTAGCTAAAACAGGTAGAGAATATCTTGAGGAGAGAGGCTTAAAATTAGATGATATAAAGCGATATGAGATAGGCTTTATAATGCAAGGCGACGCTCGGAGGTTAGAAGGAGTTAAGGATAACTCCTGGGTTAAGGATACCTCAAGATATTGCTTTTTAACCTTTCCTGTGAGGAATGAGAAGGGCAACATAATTACAATGCAGTTTGAGGACTTTATAAATAAGGATAAAGGGGATAATACAAAATTCAACCTCAGGGGGACTTTACCTTTATGGTATTCTCAAACTCCGAGTGAAGAAAGTAAGAATAATGAAGAATGGGTAATTTGTGAGGGAATATACGATGCTATGAGCTTTGATATAGCAGGAGTAAAGGCAATAGCTTTGTTGGGACAACCCTCTAAAAGACGAATAGAGGGGCTGAAGGAGTTTAAGCATTTGACATTTGGTTTAGATAATGATGAGACAGGCAAGGGATACAAACAAGAGCTTTCTAAAGAGCTTTATCCTTCCTCTACCCTTAGGGAAGTAATATATCCTGAAGGAGCTAAAGATCCTAACCAGCTATTACAAAAACAAGGCATAGATGGTATTATAGGGTTAATGGAGAGAACTAAAGAGGTGGACCTATTCCCTCCCCTGATAGATGTAATCGATATAATGGTAGAAAAATACAGCAGGTTAATAGAGAAGGCTATACCGATACCGGGGGAATTTAACTATTTAGAGGAATTTTTACCTAATGGGCTTTTACCAGGAGTATACGGCTTGGCTGGAATACCCGCGGTAGGTAAAACTACTATCCTGAACCAGTTATGTGATGCCTTGGCTAAAGAGGAAATACCAACGGTTTATTTTCTAACTGAGGAACCGGGCTTTAGGTTAATCCAGCGAACTTATAAAAAAGAGGGCTTATCATCTATGAGGGAGCTTAAAGGCAACCAACCTGAGATACTGGAATACAGAAGAATTTTTGAGATGACCCCAGAATATACAGCAGAGGACCTGAAAGATATCCTCCGAGGAATTAAAAACAAGTTATCTGCAGAGGGCAAACATTACCCTATATTTTTATTAGATAGCTTA
>JAYEHT010000017.1:0-5490 GCA_034659655.1 Candidatus Aerophobota bacterium
AGCCTCCTCAACCTTGAGGCCGGATATATCAAGGATAAACAGGCACTCAAGAGGTTTGGGGAATGCCAGAGCCGTATCAGGACAATGGCGCTCATCCACGAAAAACTGTCTGAATCCAGAGACCTGGCAAGGATTGACTTTGCTGAATACACTCAAAGCCTGGTAGCTGATTTGTGCCATTCCTACCAGGTCAATCCAGAAGCTGTCAAACTGAAGGTAAATATCGGTAATGTTTCACTGGGCATTGATACGGCAATTCCTTGTGGTTTGATTATCAATGAACTTGTTTCAAATTCTCTGAAACACGCCTTTCCGAAAAACAGGGAAGGAGAAATCCGCGTTGACTTCCGTTCGGATAATCATAAGTTTACACTGATTGTCAGCGATAACGGTATCGGACTTCCAAAAGATTTGGACTTTCAAAACATAGAAACATTAGGCTTGCAATTGGTGTGCACTTTAGCAGACCAAATTGGAGGAAGTATTGAGCTTACAAGAAGTGGTGGAACCGAATTTAAGATTACATTTAGAAAACCAAAATATAAGGAAAGGAACTAATACAATGGCAGATGCACATATTCTGGTTATTGAGGATGAAGGTATTGTCGCCAAAGACATACAAAATAGATTGAGGGGTTTGGGATACGCTGTTTGTGGTATTGTCTCTTCTGGAGAGGAGGCCATTAAAAAAGTAGAAGAAAGGCACCCGGATTTAGTGCTGATGGATATTCTATTAAAGGGTGAAATGGATGGAATTGAAGCCGCCGAAAAAATACGCAATCGTTTCAATGTTCCTGTGGTATATCTTACTGCTTATGCAAATGAGAACACATTACACAGAGCAAAGATAGCGGAGCCGTTTGGCTATATACTCAAACCATTCGGGGAAAAAGAATTATACACCGCCATCGAGATGGCCCTTTACAAACATGAGATGGAAAGTAAACTAAAGAAGAGCGAAAGGTGGCTTGCCACCGTACTCAAAAGTATAGGCGATGCTGTGATTGCCACCGATACTAAGGGATTCGTGAGGTTTATGAATCCTGTTGCCGAAGCACTGACCCACTGGAAGCAGGAAGAAGCTTTGGGTAAAGATTTAACAGAAGTATTCAATATTATAAACGAAGAAAAACGAGCTCTTACTGAGAACCCTGTAACCAAGGCAATCCGGGAGGGTGTCGTTGTGCCCGGGGCAAATTATACCCTCGTTGCTGAGGACAGAACAGAGACACCTGTTGATTACAGTGCTGCACCCGCCAGAGATGACAAAGGAGACATCACCGGCGCCGTTTTGGCCTTCCGCGACATCACCGAGCGCAAGAAGACCGAGGAAAAGGTCCGCATCTATCAAAATAGACTTCGCTCTCTGGCATCGAAACTGAGCATAGCCGAGGAGAAAGAACGGCAGCGCTTCGCAACCGATTTGCACAACTCTCTCGCCCAGCTCCTGGCGCTCTCGAAGATGAAGCTGGGGCAACTACGGGAAGGGGCGAGTCTCATTGATGTTATCACTCATCTGCAACAGTTTCTTGATCAGGCCATTCAGGAAATCCGATCCCTCATCTATCGGCTCAGTCCCCCCATGCTATACGAACTGGGACTTGAGGCAGCACTGGAGTGGCTCTGCGAGGACATACACAAACGGCATAACATTCAGGTTGACCTCGAGATCGATGGCCAGCTTAACCTGCTGGATAATGAGCTCCGCTTCTTTCTGTTCAGAACGGTGGAGGAGCTGCTGATGAATGTTGCCAGGCACGCCCAGGTCCGCAAGGCACAGGTATCCCTGCAGAGAAAGGGCGATAGTCTGCATGTCACCGTTGAAGATAGAGGGGTTGGATTTGACCCTGCTCCTCTGGATGTTTTCTCAGACAGAGGCGATGGATTTGGCCTCTTCAGTATCCGTGAGCGCCTGCGGTGCTTCAAGGGAGAGATGAGCGTTACCTCCCAGCCCGGCCAGGGTACCCGGGTGAGCCTGATAGTTCTCCTCAGAGCACAGAAAGAATCTGGAGGAAGAACCTGAGATGAGCATACGCATTCTTCTGACTGATGACCACAGGCTCGTGCGGGAGAGCCTGCGCAGTTTGCTGGAGAAGGAACCCGGTGTGAAGATAGTTGGGGAGGCCGAAGATGGGCAAACAGCGGTGCGGTTGGCCCGGGAGCTGAACCCCGACGTAATAGTCATGAATATCACCATGAGTCACTTGAACGGCATAGAGGCCACGCGCCAGATTGTTACCGAGATTCCCGGTGTCAAGGTGCTCGGTCTCTCCATGCATTCTGACAAGCGGTTTGTGGTGGGAATACTCAGGGCTGGAGCTACAGGTTACCTCCTAAAGGACTGTGCCTTTGAGGAACTGGCCCGGGCCATTCGCTGCGTAGCCGCTCACCAGACCTACCTGAGTCCAAAGATAGCCAACATCGTGCGTAAGGAATACCTGTCTCGTTTTCCCGAGAACGACTTTTCTGTCTTTTCGGTCCTGACAGCGGGGGAGCGCCAGGTACTCCAGCTGTTAGCTGAAGGGAAAACGACCAGGTATATCGCTTCTCATCTTGGCGTGAGCGTTAAAACCGTGGAGACCTACCGCCAGCACCTCATGGATAAACTTGGTTTCCACAATATAGCCGAGCTCACCAAATACGCAATCCGTGAGGGACTGACCCCCCTGGAATCCTGATCGCTCACCTTCAAGACCAACCCTACTTACCCCTAATTATCAGGTTTTTCCCCACATAAAATTCAGGAAAATCGAAGCCTAAAATCAGGTATTCTCCCGATTGACGCAGGAATAGCTGGAGTTATAATATGCAGAAGGATAGGTAGATTTTTATAAAAATGGCGGGGAAAGGGAAAATTTTAGAAAAACTGCTATCAAGAACAAATGCACATATCCTGGTTGTTGAAGATGAAGACATCATCGCCAGGGACATACAAAATAGATTGAGAGGTTTGGGATACGCTGTTTGTGGTCCTGTCTCTTCTGGAGAGGAAGCCATTAAAAAAGTAGAAGAGGCACATCCGGATTTAGTGCTGATGGATATTGTCCTAAAGGGTAAAATGGATGGAATTGAAGCTGCCGAACAGATACGTAATGGTTTCAATATTCCCGTGGTATATCTTACTGCTTACGCAGATGAGAGCATATTGCAGCGAGCAAAGATAACAGAGCCGTTTGGCTATATACTCAAACCATTCGGGGAAAAAGAATTACATACTACCGTCGAGATAGCTCTTTACAAGTATAAAGTGGAGGAAAAGCTTAAACAGAGTTCTGAGAAGTTACAAAATACCATAAAGGCAACGGTCCGTAGCCTGGCATTAATGGGGGAAAGAAGGGATCCATATACAGCAGGCCATCAGCAGCGCGTAACCCAACTGGCCTGTGCTATAGCCAGGGAGATGCATCTTTCAGAAGATAAATTTAAAGGAATTCATACGGCCGCAGTTATCCATGATATCGGTAAGGGAGGGATACCCGCTGAGATTCTCAGCAAGCCCAGTCGGCTAACCAAAATTGAATTGGATATGGTTAAAACTCACCCTCAGGCCGGTTACGAAATATTAAAGACCATAGAATTTCCCGGGTCGGTTGCTCAAATCGTGCTTCAACATCACGAAAGAATGGATGGTTCTGGATATCCTCAAGGTTTATCGGGTAATAATATCCTCCTGGAGGCAAGAATCTTAGGTGTAGCTGATGTTGTTGAGGCTATGTCTTCACGCCGACCTTACCGAGAGGCTCTTGGTATAGATAAAGCACTGGAGGAGATCTCTAAAAATAAAGGTATTCTCTATGATCCTCAGGTGGTAGATGCGTGCCTCAAGCTTTTTACCAGGAGAGGATTTAAATTCGAGTAATTTCTTCTCATGGGATAATTGAACCAAGAAGCTGGTGAGAATCCTTGAGGTGTATTTGAAGGTGTTGGGGAAGGGAAGTGAGAAAATGGTGAAATCAAGGTCCCTTAAGAAGACAATTCTGTTAGTTGACGATGACCCAGAAATGCTCTGGGTTTTCTCTAAGATTTTAAGCGAGGAAGGGTATAAGGTAATAACCGCTGAAGGAGGGAAGAAGGCACTGGCAGAAATCGAAAAAGGGGAGCCGGATTTAGTCATTCTCGATATGGTAATGCCAGGAATGGACGGTATCCAGACCTTAAAGAAGGCAAAGGAAATTGATGAGAATTTATTAGTAATTATATTGACTGCTTATGGAAGTATAGAAAGTGCTGTGGAAGCAATAAAATTGGGGGCTTATGATTACCTCACCAGATCCATTGATAATGAGAGGATAAAGATAGTTATTAAAAATGCACTAAAGACTCGCTCATTAACCAGAAAAGTTACTAATCTTCAGGAACAGTTGGGAGAGAAGTTTAAATTTAGCAACATCATTGGGAATAGCAGCCAGATGCAGAAGGTCTACGAATTAGTTAAGAGGGCAGCTCCTTATGATATTACCGTTCTTCTGCAGGGAGAGACCGGGACAGGTAAGGAATTAATTGCTCGGGCTATTCATTGGAATAACAGCAGGGCAGATAAGCCCTTTGTAGCCATAGATTGTGCTGCTTTACCGGAGACTCTGGCAGAGAGTGAAATATTTGGCTATGAAAAAGGGGCCTTTACTGGAGCAGACAGGAGAAAATTGGGCAAGATTGAGTTAGCTGAAGGAGGCACTCTCTTTTTAGATGAAGTGGGAAACTTAACTCCTGCAACTCAGGTAAAACTATTAAGGGCACTTGAAGAAAGAAAGATAGAACACTTAGGAGGAAAGAAGCCGATCGGGATAAACGTCAGAGTCATAGCAGCTACCAATGTAGATTTAACAGAGAGTATTAAGAAAGGGCTCTTCAGGGAGGATCTTTATTATCGTCTAAATGTATTTTCTATCTTTCTGCCTCCTTTAAGAGAACGCAAGGGAGATGTGCTTTTATTGGCAAAGCATTTCCTCCAGGAATTTAATCAAAAGCTTAACAGGGATATAAAGGGTTTTTCTCCTGAGGCAATAAAGATGCTGTTAAAGTATCAATGGCCGGGGAATGTGCGAGAATTAAAGAATGCTGTTGAGAGTGCAGTCCTTTTAGCGGATGATATTATCCTGCCAGAACATCTCCTCCTGAATATGCAGAAGATGAACCCCATTAGATACTTGCTATCTGACGAGGTGAATGATAAACTGGGAATAAATCGGAGCATTGAACTACAAAAGAGTTTCTCCCTTAAGAAAATGAGCAAAACGATTACTCAAAAAGTGGAAAGAGAGTTAATTATACAGGTATTAAAAGAGGCACACTGGAATAAAAGGGAGACTGCCCGGATTTTAGATATAGATTACAAGACTCTTTATAATAAAATGAACAGGTATAGTATATCTTATTGAGGTGATTATTTGAGAGCGTTAAAGAAAGACTTTTAATTATGAAGAATAAAATATCGCTGGTAAGATTATCTTTGCAAATTTTCTTGCCTATTCTCTGGAAAAATATAAGAGT
>JAYEHT010000018.1:0-5479 GCA_034659655.1 Candidatus Aerophobota bacterium
TTTGTAAGTAGAGGGAAGAAGGCTCTTTCGCAGTTTGGATTCAAGCACTTAGCGTAGACTATCTGAACTCTAAACGACCCGAAGGGCATCAAGCGAAGCTTGAATTGTTTTGATTTGAGTGCCACGGCTTTAGCCGTGGGTATCTACGTAAAGCTGGTCGATCTATATTATTGATTTGTTTGACGGTTTTCCAATGTTCTTTCTTTTTCCTAAAGGGTTGTTTCGCATTACAGAAAGGGCAGATACAGAATTTAGGAATTCGAGGTTTAATGATTTTAACTGTCGCCTTAGCCGAATCTTTTGACATCTGGTAGTTCCCTCCTTTTTAGAGGAAATCTACCATCTATTTTCAAAGAGCGGGAGATCAAACAGAATCTTACATTATTCTATAATTTTGCCACAAACTTGAGCAAGACCCGAAAATAAATAGCCTGTTATGAGTCCTTTTTTATGTAAACTATCAGATAAACTGAGAAATATCAAGTTTTCTTTTTCTTTTAAGCCTAAATTTCGCTCTTTCTCGTAACTATTCCTGGATGATAAGAGGTAGCAATCTGCCGATACTCTTTTACCGTGCGAAGGCCTCTTCCAATGAGCTGACTTATTTCTTTCACATTCGCTCCCTTTCGCAAGAGTATCTTTACCCTCTCATAGTCAGAGATATATCTATCCACTGCCTCCAAAGAATGGCCGGTTTGCCTTGCAATGTCAGGAGGGGCGATTTTCTTCTCGTAAAGGTTGATGATAATTCCTTTGTGAGTTGGAGATGCACCTTGATCAAGAATAATGCCTTTAAGAGGAAGAACTTCACCTTTTTCCATTTGGTACTGAATAAGTTTTTTCCTGGTATTATCCAGACCACGGTTCATTATGGTGGCAATCTCTGCTATGGACAGGAGCCCTCCCTGCTTGAAGGAAGTTTTGATTATCCGTACCATCCTCTTTACCTCCTGATAAACCCCTTCTTTTCGGGAATGAGGCTTTATCTTGTTCTGGATATCCTCTGGGGTAAGGAAGGGAAGCTTTACAATAAAGGTTGCCTGGTCCTCTGTTTTTCTGCCGTAACTTACTTTCTTCTCGGAAGAGGAGGTGGTAGTCCAAATAAGGGTTCCAGGAGAGACAGAGGAAGAAGAGGGGAAAAATTGCCTGGCAAGGTCCTCTACATCTTCTGCTATCATCCGGATTACCTTATGACTACCAATGATCTTGTACTCTGTTTCCAGAAGATGAATCAAAGCCTGTTTGAAATTCCTCTTCCCCATGGCAAGATAAGACGGTTTTTCCTTTGTAGTGCTCATAGGATAGCCCCCTTTTTTAAATTAACCTGAGGCAAAGGAGAACAGAGACTACTTATATCCTCTATCCTATCCTGATATTGGGACAGATTGTACCTTTGGTAAAGTTTGAAATACTCTTTGGTTAAATGAGAGGACATCCCCAAAAGAAAGGCTATCTCTTGAAGGCCTATCCCTTTTTTAGTTAAGTTTATCATCCTGGCAAAGGTAGTAAGATACCTTTTGATGGCAAAGGGAGAATGTCTTGTTCTGCGGGAGATTTCAGTATAAGTATACCTTTGAAGGTAGAGCTCAACAATGGCCACCTTGTGAGATTTTCCTCTGCCTATTCCCTTTATCTGCCCTCGGGTGTGGACAAGATATCCTGATTTTCGAAGATGAGTGATTGGCGACAATTATTTCTCCCGCCCGACGACAATTATTTTTACCGTTTTTTTTAAAAAAATCAATAGTTTTACTCCTCACCTCCCTTCACCATCTTTTGACTCATATGCCCCCTTACGAAACTCAAAGGAGCCTATCAAATCCTGCTTTCAACAAAGTATCTTTCGAATCTTCATCTCCACTCAGGTAATCCTTTGAATGGGCGTCTGGGGGAGCTTGTAATTTTTAAGATCGTGCCCACATATGCTCACGGCTAAAGTATGAAACCCAAAAGAATTGAACTTTCCCTTGATCCAACTCCTGGATGTCTTGTCTTCTTTTTCAACTCAACTCCAGAATCTCCTGCAATCTCCTGCAGCCTACCCTCGAGAAGAGGAGTATTTCTCTCCAAGAAAGTTTTGCATCATCTCTTAGACTGCCAGTTGATCTTCTCTCCTCGACCGGTTGCCTCCCAAAAAGAGTAAATATATGCCTGTTTCGGCAAGAACCGAACATAGGTATACACAAGATCCTCTTCCTTGTCAAAAGGCGCACTTTGGGGCAGGACAGCCTCAATAATGCCCTCTTTAGACTCCCCTCTAAGGTCTGATTTCCTCTCTCATAGAACTCATCCGTCCTCAGGGCACCTCCTTACTGCAAGAGCCTCTTGGTCTTGTTGATCTAAAGAGCTTAAGATGAGACGAGGATGAGACCTTGCTACTTGAGAAAATACCAATTCTACTCCTTCTTCCTCCTATCTTGTTGTTAAACTGCTCTAACATCTGAGTAATCATTCCTCTCCTTGATGCCGTATGTACTTATGCCCAAATTCCGGTATACCCTCACCTATGCAATCATTTGTCGGCCAGCTGATGAGACTCCCGTCTTGATCTCAAGAATTTCTCTCCCATTCAAGCTTCCTTCCAGATATGTTCCCCTTATCTTGATCCTTGAGCGTAGATGCGAATGGCTCTCATCAAAGAATTCCTTGTTTCATCTTTTAGCCCTATGATATACTATTCTTCATCTGACTGATTCTTTCCTTCGGCTTCCTTGAGACGATAGCTGGGCAGATTAAGCTCCAAGATCACACTGTGATGAACTAAACGATCAATGGCTGCTGCGGTCGTCATGGGGTCCTTGAATATCCGCTCCCATTTGGAGAAGGCAAGATTACTCGTCAGCATTACACTGCCTCTCTCATATCTTTCGGCAAGGAGGGTGAAGAAAACCTCCATCTCCTCTCGAGATTGCTGAACGTAGCCAATGTCGTCAATGATGATCGCCTGATATCGGGACAATTTTTTTAACAATCGAGCCAGGTCAAGATCCCGTTTGGCTCCGAGCAGTTTTTGCACCAGAAGACTGGAACTGGTAAAGTAGATGGGCCGGCTCTGCCTAACTAATTTCTGACCAATGGCACAGAGAAGATGGGTTTTGCCACTACCCGGATTGCCAAAGGCCAAAACATTCTCCTTACGGTCAAGAAATGAGCCGGTAAGAAGATGTCTTACTTTATGGAAGACCGGCAGGGGTAGTCTTTTCATGTCAAATGATTCTATACTTTTCTCCAGGGGGAGCTTGGATTGGTGCAGAAGTCGCTCAATTCTTTTTCCACGCCGCTCCTGGCATTCTTTTTCGGCCAGCTGGAAAAGGAAGCTCTCATATCCCCATGATCCCTCCTCAGCCTGCCGGGCAACTTCCTCATAAGTCTCCCGGAAGGTAGGAAGGTGTAGCTCCTTCAAAAGTTCCAGGAGGTCTTTTCTCTTCTTTTCCATTAGAGCACCTCCTGGGCTTGAAGAAAGCGGTCATAGGCTTGAAGGTCTATCTCTGGCATCTGAATCTCGGGAATAGCCTTAATCTTGTTCTTAGTCTCAAGGAGTTCTCTCACCGCATCAGCGCTGATTGATCGTCTCTCATTGAGAAGCAGTTCCAGAGCCCGCTCCACTCCCACTTCACTTTGTTTAGCGGCCAGATGGAGAATCTGAAGATACTTCTTATTGGCAGTATTGAGATTATCTTTCTTGAGGACATCGTAGGCGACTCGAAAAGTAGTGGAAGGATAAAGATCCTCCCGGTAGCGATATTCTTCAAAAGCCCCCGGTTTTCTCACCAACCAATCAATAATGTGCCGGTAGTTAATCCGGTATTCTCCCTCACCCTTAAGGCGGGGAAGGGTATCTATATGCTTTTGTCCGTACCACACTTGTAGATGCTGGAGGTAAACTCGAACCTCCACCATCTCTCCGATAAGGCGAGAGTTGAGGGAATAGGTATTGTGCAAGATGCGGATAGTACTGGCCGGACCCACTCTGACCATCTTCTTTTGGCAGTCATCAAGCCGATATCTCGGAAGAGATTTAAGCTTAGCCATCTCTTCCTGAAGACGTTTTTGTCTGCCGGCATTAAGTTGACTGAATAGCCTGCCAAGAAACTTCTCATATTCTTCTCTACTGTCGAAATCCCGAGAGCCCCGGAGCATGAGAGCCTGGTCCAGGGCCCTTTTGAATCGGTAGTGCCGCTGTTCAATATCTCCATTCTCGTTGGCTTTCTCTGCCTGAATGCTTGCCGGTCTCATTCCGTAATGCCTAAGTAATCCGCGGTAGCGGGCAGTGAACTCCTCCGGATTTAAATCCTGGTGAACCGCAGCTGAGAGGCGATCAGTGCGGTGCATCTCGGGAACTCCTCCCAGCTTCCAGAGAGCATCCTGCAGGCCCTCGCTTAAGGCCTGGTAACTCTCTGAGAAACAAATGCTCCCTGTCTCCCAATTGGAATAGGTCAGACAGAAGTGGTAGATGAGATGAGGAAAGATTTGCCTGCCAATGCTAATACCCAGCTTCGTAAGGTGGGTGAAGTCGGACTGACAGAGTCTACCCGGATGGTGCTCTTGGGGAAAGAAAACTTCCTTGGGTGGCCCCTCAGTGGCCCGCCATACCTTCACCCTTCGCTGTAAGGTCCTGAGCTGTCCTTCCTGGAAGGTGCCTAAGTTATTTCTCTGGAAAAACTCAAAGAGAGTCTTTGCTTCCAGTCCCGGATTGATCTCTAAGTATTGACACACCTCAGACCAAATCTCCTCAAAAGGGTCTTTTCGGGTTCTCCAGGTGTGTTCTTTCTTTAACTGGCTTGGGAGTTTGCCCCACTTGCGATACTTACGCGCCGTTTTCTCATCCATCCCCACCTTTACGGCTGCTATAGCTAAACTCTTCTCTTTGTTGATGAACGTCATTAATTTCCTCACTTGTTGGTCACTTACCATCCAGGCCTCCTTTCTTATTAGAGTCACCTGGATAGTATAGCCCCTTTTTCTAAAACGGGAATTTTAATTGTCGTTGACCGGGAATTTTAATTGTCGTTCATCAGATGAGCAATATCACGCTTTATAGTACGAACATCTACTTTTAAGATGTGAGAGAGATCCTCTTGAGTGAGAATTCCTCCTTGATCCAGAGCTTCCTCCACCAATCGTAGGATACGTGCTTCTCTAAGAGCAAGTCTGCCATATTTTGAAAGAACATCGAGGTCTTCCTCTCCAGTATCTAAGGTTAGGGTTACCTCTACCTTTTTAAGCTGGCTTAGAGGTTTCCCTGCAGATGCATCTTTAGTAAGGATAATTTCCCTTATCTGACCAGGACGAATGTTTCCTGAATGAGATGCTTCTTCTAAATTAAATATTGTTTTAGCTGACTCTAATATTCCTCTTGCTTCCTTTGGGGAAAGCTCAAAGTCATTCTCAAGCTCATGCAGGAATATGTGGTCGTGGCTCTTTACTGAAAGACGAAAAATAAGATCATTTTGTGACATTTGTCCGCCTTCTCAATTTT
>JAYEHT010000019.1:0-25525 GCA_034659655.1 Candidatus Aerophobota bacterium
TTCACCTGCAGCTGATACTGCTCCGCCGTTAATTGTCTATGGAGCAAAGGTAAAGTTAATCAGCAACCGTGGGGAGAGGGTAGTGCCGGTAGAGGAATTTTTTATCGGAGTTGGGAAAACGGTCATCTCATCAGGTGAATTGCTTACTCAAGTAGATATTCCTAAATTGGATGAAAATACGGGAAGTAGTTTTCTTAAAATGGGCCGGGTAAAGGCTGATATTTCAAAGATCAATTTAGCGGTTTGTCTTGCCAGGGAAGATAATGTATGTAAGGATTGCAAGATAGCATTCGGGTCCGTTGCCGAGAAACCGATTCGGGTTAAAGGCGCAGAAAATATTCTCACAAAACACTTGGTAACATCTAATCTCCTGGGTGAGATGGCTGAAAAAGCAGCGGAGGAAATCAGACCCATAACTGATGTTCGTTCGACTGTTGAATATAGATATGAAATTGCAAAAGTAATGTCTGCAGAAGCTATTAAGTTGGCCTGGGAAAGATCGGGAGGTAAATTTTAAAAATGAAAAAAGCTGAGATAGAATTTATAGTTAACGGTAAAAAGAGGAGGCTTTCTGTAAAGACTAATGAGCTTCTGATTAATGTGTTAAGGAATGATTTGAATTTGACCGGGACTAAGTACGGTTGCGGCATTGGTGAATGTGGTGCCTGCACTGTTTTACTGGAAGGGAAACCGATTTTATCCTGCTTGACCCTCGCTGTAGAGGTTAATAATAAGAGCATCACCACAATTGAGGGGATTGGTGAGGAGAAACTTGACCCTCTGCAGGAAGCATTCTTAAAGAATGGAGCAGTGCAGTGTGGTTTTTGTACACCTGGAATGATACTTACGGCAAAATCGTTGTTAAAAGAAAACTCTCATCCAACAGAAGATGAGATACGGGACTATTTAAGAGGAAATCTCTGTCGTTGTACCGGATATACTCAAATTGTAAAGGCAGTCAAAGAATGTGCTGACAAACAGAATAAGTAGATTTGTTAAATTTAGAAGCTTAATCAGGAGGCAAAAATGGTGGAGTTTGATTATATAGCTCCTGAAACAATGGATGAAGTTTTAGAGATTATAAGTAGGTTGGAAGGAAAAGCTTCCCTTTTAGCCGGGGGGACCAATTTAATACCGAATTTACGGAATAACAAAATAAAGCCGGAATTGGTAGTGGATATAAGCGGATTATCCGATTTTAGTTATATTCGTGAAGATGAAGAGAAAATAAAAATTGGTGTCTTAACCAGTATTACGGAGCTCACTACCTCTGAATTGTTGATGAAGCAGGCAAAGATACTGAAGGAAGCATCTGGGCAGTTTGCTAATCCTCTTGTTCGCAACAAAGCTACCATAGGGGGAAACTTAGCCGATGCTTCTCCTGCAGCAGATACTGCTGTTCCTCTTATTGCTCTTGGGGCTAAAGTTAAAACTATTGATAGTGCTTATGAAATGCGAGAAATCCGGATAGAAGAGCTATTTTCAGCTCCCAATCAGACGTTACTTAAAGAGGATGAGGTGATTACAGAAATAGAGTTTCCTCTATTAGCTAGTGATACCGGTAATATAAAGAGTGCTTATGAGAAGCTCGGCCTGCGTAATGCTATGGCTATATCTGTTGTAAGTGTAGCTATTGTGGCAAAATTGAGAGATGAGAGATATATTGATGAGGTAAAGGTTGCTCTGGGAGCGGTTGCTCCTAAGCCTATCAGAGCTCAAAAGGTAGAGAATGTTCTTAAAGGAGAGACTCTTAGCCAATCTTTAATAGAGAAAAGCGCAGAGGCTGTATCAGATGATATTAACCCTATTTCCGATATTCGAGCATCAGCTGATTATCGCCGAATGATGAGCAAGGTACTCCTTAAAAGAGCTTTAAATAAGATAGATAGAGGAGGCTAAGGTTATGAAGAAATGTACTCTCCATATGATTGTTAATGGTGAGAAGGTCTCCATAGAGGTGAGTCCCAATTCTACTCTTTTAGATGTCCTGCGGGATAAGCTTAATTTGATGGAGGTAAAAGAGGGATGTGGACAGGGAGATTGTGGAGCCTGCACAGTTATCCTTGATGGGAAAGCGGTTAATTCCTGTTTAACTTTAGCTATGCAGGCAGAAGGAAAAGAAGTTACCACTCTTAGCGGTTTAAATAAGAGCCGAAAGATTCATCCTCTGCAGAAAAGCTTTATCTCTCATGGAGCTATCCAATGCGGTTTTTGCACCCCCGGGATGATAATGTCAGCCAAAGCTTTACTGGATAAAAATCCACATCCTACAAGAGAGGAGATTAAAGTAGCTATTTCAGGAAATCTCTGTCGATGCACAGGCTATAAAAAGATTGTAGAAGCCATAGAGGCGGTAGCCAGAGGAAAAGAAGAAAAGGGGGGAGAAGATGTCACAGCTTAAACTTGTAGGTAAACCTGCTCAGCGCTACGACGCAAAAGATAAGGCACTGGGAATTACAAGATATGGAGCCGATTTTACTATACCCGGCATGCTTTACGCCAGGGTTCTGCGAAGTAAGTATCCTTCGGCTAAGATACTATCCATTGACACCCGGGAAGCAGAAAGGTTACCCGGAGTTAAAGCAGTTATCACTGCCAGGGATGTTCCCTATAATGAGCGTGCTTCAAATGTTGTGGGTCAAACTACAGAGATAGGAGCTATTCAAGCTACCCAACCTGTGCTGGCTAAGGATAGGGTAAGATTCTTAGGAGAACCTGTAGCCTTAATTGCGGCAGAGAGTTTAGAAATTGCAGAAAGAGCAATGAATTTGATAAAAATAGATTATGAGGAGCTTCCGGCAGTCTTTGAACCTCTTGAAGCAATGAAACCTTCATCCCCTCCTGTTCATAAAGGAGGTAATGTTTTAGCCAGGTGGAAGATAGTCAAAGGGGATATAGAAGAAGGTTTTAAGCAAGCCGATGTTATAACGGAAAATACCTATTATACTCAATTTCAGGAACACGCCTATATGGAGCTTGAGGGAGGGGTAGCCTGGCTTAGTGATGATGGAGTAATTAATATTCGTCTTACCACTCAGGTTATTGAGCATTACCGGGATGTGGCTAAAATTTTGGGAATTCCCGAAAGTAAGATAAGAGTTATAGGGACTTTCATTGGAGGAGGGTTTGGAGGTAAAGAGGATGTGACTGTGGAGACTTTCCTGGCTCTCCTTACCTGGAAGACAAAGAAACCGGTGAAACTTGTCTATACCAGAGAAGAATCCATTCTTGCCCATTCCAAAAGGCATCCTTTTGTGATGAGGTATAAAACGGGGGCAAAGAAAAACGGGGAGCTTGCTGCTCTGAAAGCAGAGTTAATCTCCGATGCTGGCGCTTATGCTTATTTAAGCGCATGGGTTCTACTTTATGCTACAGTGCATGCCAGCGGACCCTATGATATTCCCAATGTAAGGGTTAGCTCTAAGACCGTTTATACTAACAATATTTTTACCAGCGCTATGCGCTGTTTTGGAGGAACACAGGTCTGTTTCGCTTACGAATCACAAATGGATGAGTTAGCTCATAAGCTTGGTATGGACCCTCTTAAATTTAGAGAAATAAATTATATAAAAAGAGAGAAAAGATTACCTGTTGGTCAGCTCATAAAAAGCGAGGTTGCTCTGCCAGAAACATCCTCAAGAGCCTGGGAAGCTTTAGGAGGACCGAAGAAAAGTAAAAAAGGGAAGAGAGTTGGGCGAGGTTTTGCCTCCGGAATGCAGAGTTATGGGCGATTAACAATGCTTCACGATTCCTCTCGTGCCTGGGTGGGAATAGAGATGGATGCAAGTTTAGTAATCAGAACCGGGGTCCCGGATTTGGGGGGAGGACAGGGCTCTTCTTTAGTGCAAATCGCCTCTGAAGTTCTGGGAATACCCGGTAAGGATATATCCATCCATATTACTGATTCCTCCTTAACTCCCTTAGCAGGGACTACTACCGCTACAAGACAACTTTATATGTCCGGTAATGCTGTTCTTAAGGCTTCCAGAAATTTAAGGGAGATAATTTTAAATAAAGCATCCCGGATGTTTAATGTCCCCGGGGAGGAGCTTGATCTGGTAGATAAAAAAGTTGTGGTGAAGAAAGGAGAAAGAGAGATGCCTCTGGTAGATATAGTTAAGCAGCTAGCTGCCGATGGCATCCGTCGAAACAGCTTTGCTATGTTTAATGCTCCTTTCTCTGAGGCTCTAAATTCTGAAATGGAGCAGTATAAGAGAGTATTTCCCGATTTTACCTTTGGCACCCAGGCGGCGGAGGTGGAAGTAGATGAAGAGACGGGGAAAGTGAGGGTTACCCGGCTTGTATCCTCTTATGATGTGGGTAAAGTTATTAATAGAAATAGTCTGGAAGGTCAGATGGAAGGGGGCGCCATTATGGGTATGGGATACGCCCTCCTGGAGGATATAAAGCCAGCAAAAGGAGTAATTCAGGCTCAAGACTTAGCCCAATATTTAATTCCTACTTCTCTGGATGTTCCTGAGGTTAAAACAGTAATCTTAGAGTCAGGCACAGGGTTAGGACCCTTTGGAGCTAAGGGGATAGGGGAGCCTTCTATGACTCCCACCGCAGCAGCGATTGCCAATGCTATTTATGATGCTACGGGAGTTCGTTTTACCAGTCTGCCCATTACTCCGGAAAAGATTGTTACGGCTCTTAAAAAAGGATAAGGCAACATGTAATCAGAGAAATTAGGAGGTGATTTTATGCATTTAGCGGTAGTAGGTACGGGAAGGGTAGGGAGAATGACTCTGCTTGCCCTGGCTCATGAGTTCTGGATAAAGAAGTTAACCCTGATTGATGTGGCTCCCCGTCTGGCAGAGGCGGTAGCAGAGGAGATAAGACACACCATAGCCAGCACCAGAGTTCCCATGAAAATCTTTGCCTATGATCAGGATGAAGGTGTTGAGGGAGTTGATATGGTTTTAGTAACCGCAGGTTTTCCTCGTACCCCGGAAATGAGGGATAGAACACAGCTGACGGCAGTGAATGCCAGGATGATAAAAGAAATAGCAGAGGCTTTAGGTCCCAGGAATCCCGAAGCTAAATTTATCATTGTCACCAACCCGGTGGATGCTATGACAACTCTTTTTAAGAAGCTCTCAGGAGCTGATTGGGTTATCAGCACGGGGACAAATCTGGAAAGTCAGAGATTCCGCTCCGAGCTCTCCAAAAAGTTAGATGTTCCTATCACTTCTGTGAGGGGTTTTGTAGGAGGTGAGCACGGAGCAAATGCCGTCTTTCTCTGGTCAACGGTAAAGATTGAGGGCGAACCTCTAAAAGAGTATCTGAACAGGACTCAGAAAACACTGGATAGAGAAGGAGTGAAAGAATCGGTAAAAGAGATTTCCAGAATGATCATTCAGGTATCCGGAGGTACCCGCCAGGGCCCGGCAGTCTCCTTCAGAGACATTCTCCGATCCATAGCTCTGGATGACAACAAAATACTGTCGGTAGCTGCTCCCTATCAGACTCCCCAGATACCGGAACCGGTGATGGTGGGTATTCCCCGGATGGTGGGGAAAAGCATTGGCCCAACCCTGGAGCCCTTCTTAACCGAGAAGGAAAGGGATGAGCTTCAAAAAGCTGCCAATAAGATCTATCGAACCTATCAGGAGGCCCTGGCTTCTCTTTAGTTCTCTCCCTTAATCCCGAAGGGACTATCACATCTCTGTCAGGGTTTCTTTCCTCTTCCCTACCAGGATAAACGCATCCTTTTCTATCTCATTTTTTTCAATTCACCCTCAAGAATTTCATCACAAATTACTTTTGTGATTAAGGTGATATTCTTCATTGTATCACTACTGAGCGAGTTAATTTTCTCGTAAAATATCTTTTGAATAATTGTTTGATAATCTGGAGGAAGATGAGCTATTCTTCCCTGGATGGAATCTCTAATCTCATTCTTAAATTTTTGCTCACTCAAAAGCGGTAGGGCGCAGCTAACATCCCTGATAACTAAAACCAGATAAAGGGTCCTGAGGAGCGGGTCTCCCAATGCTATTTTCCAGGAAAGAATATCTTCATAGTCTGGTTTTAGAATATGTTTAACATAAGCTGTCTGCTCATTTACGAGGTCTTTTCTATACAAGAAATTGGTAACTTCGTATTCCTTTGCAGCCATGGAAATAGCATAAAGAAGCTCATTTGTGTAATTCAGGGAAAGCTGATATTGCCTCATAGCTTTCTTTAATTCCTCAGGAAATCTAATACGATAAAACTCCAGTGAGCCATGGAGGATGGAGTGGGCAACCTGACGCCTAATTCCGGCTATATTCACGATCTCCGGCTGATCTAAGAGCTTATCAATGTAAAGCGTTAATTTAGGCTTCCCCTGCCAGATACTATGTGTAGCAAAGAAAGGGTTTTCTGCTTCGGATTTCTCATATATCCATAGATTAACAGAATCTGTTGTGGGATGCCCTAAATGCTCGTAACTCTCACTAATAATATTTACAACCTCATCCATTAACTTTTGTCTCACTTTACCAAATTTTTTTATTAAGAGTTTTGTCATAGTTGCCGATTTTATTATCCAGAAGTTTTACATCTATAGTGGACCTCGTAGTACCTCCCTTCTAAAGCATATTAAACAAAAATATTTGGTGTTCGTCAAATTGTTCATTTAACCTGAGTAGAGGAAAGCTATTGAGCTAAAATCCCATGAGATTGACCCGGGATTTGTCGGTTCGGTACGAAAAGATTTTAGTGCTCTTAATGACAGAGTTTTCAAATAACGAAATGTTTCAGACCTTATGGGACTCAGAAAAAAAATAATTTGTCATACTTTGATTTGAGATCTCCTCAAAAATAAGTATAATAAAAAATGAGGAGGTTATAAATGAGTGTAAAAGTTAGGTTATCCCCAGAAGAAAAGCTTCGCTTTAAACCAGGGGCTTTCACTACCAAGCCCTTTGAGCATAATTATTGGGAAGAGGTTTTTCAACTTTCGGGGGTTCTGACAGCAGGGGGGAAAACCTTTGGTCCTATGACCTATGCCTGCTGGCCACCCCATACTCCTCATGGTCCTTTTAGTAGTAAGGATGGCTGTTTGCTTTTAGAAATGCACTATTTTGATCATTGTTGCTAAGAGGAGAGTTGGGTTACCAGGAATGCTTAGGGACTCCATTATTTTCCAAAGTGAGCGCTAATATTGGAAGTAACACAAGGATTGAGCATAATTTTTTAAAACTATCTGAAAAGGGGGACCTTTTAACAAAGCCTTAAACTTATGGAATGGTGAGTGAGATGAAGATACTAAATTTAAATGTTATCAGCAAAGGTCGTTCAATCCCTTGGCAATTTAAAGTTAAGCGAATGATCAATGCTGGTTATGTGGGGAGAAATTTAGAAGAAGTAAAAGCACATATTGAAGAATTGAAGCGATACGAGATTCCTCCCCCTTCTTCAGTACCCATGATTTTCCCGATTCTGAGTCATAACATCACTACGGAAAGCCGGATAGAAGTGATTGGTAGTAAAACATCCGGGGAAGTAGAGTACGTTCTTCTCCTAAGTAGAGAAAATGTCTTTGTGGGGGTAGGTAGTGACCATACAGATAGAGATCTAGAAAGTCAGAGTATTATAAAATCCAAACAGATATGTCAGAATGTGATATCACGAGATATTTGGAAATATGAGGATGTTAAATCTAGCTGGGATGATCTCCTGATCCAAAGCTGGGTTAAAGCGAGCGATAAGGATGAGGAAATTTTATATCAAAAAGCTTCTTTAGGTACTATCATCTCTGCTGCTGAAATCATGAATCTGGTTAAATCAAAAATAATTGATGGAGAAGAGGATGGACTGGTAATATTTTCGGGTACTATTCCCACCGTGACCAACGAAATTATCCACGGCAGCTATTTTCGTAGCGAGCTCATTGACTCACGGTTAAAAAGAAGCCTCACCTGCGAATATCAGATTAAGAAGCTTGATTATCTTAAGAGAGGAGATAAATCAGAATAAAAGCAGTGATGAATGCCAAAAGCGGAAGAAAAAAGTTTCTAAAATAAAAAAACCGTAAGAGGAGCATGAATGGCTTTTCAATACTTCAAAAATTTAAACAGCTCTTTATGATGATAGATGTCTGCGCCGAACAACTGCAAGGTTTTGACTGCTCCTTGGGAGGCAGTATCTTTCAAAATTTTTCTGTTCTTTGTTGTCCTTCCGATTTTAAGAGATTCCTCCGGGAAAATTGCTGCAATATTCACCTTTTTCTTCCTGTATTTTTTGTCGCCCATAATGATGCTCAACTGTTCTGCATACGCTTTATCTCTTTTTGTGTAAACTTCATAAAAGTTTTTACTGTGTTTTTGCATTCTCGGTTCTATAAGGTATCTATGAAGAATTCCTTTTGGCCTTGTGGGCTTATAACTCTTTGGTCTTGTTAAAACGACCAGAATATCTGTACATCCATTGCTAATAGCTTCTATGATAGGAAGAGGACAGGATACACCTCCATCAAGATAATCAATACCCTGAATGTTAACAGGAATATTATAAGCAAATGGCATAGCGGCAGTTGCCTTAAGAACTTTTAAAAGATCACCATTATTAAATTCACCCTTCTTGAAAATTACAGCTTTTCCTGAAGAAACCTCGGTTAATATAATATTAAAACCAGTGGAAGAGTTTAAAATTCTCTTCGTGTTCAGGGGCTTTGCTCTTCTGATAATATCCATTAAAAAATCTATATCCACAATCTTTCTAAAGCGGAAGAAGTTAATAAAGTGTCTATTGTTTATATTTTGATAATAGATAGTGGCCCCGTAGAGTGCCTGTCCAGAGAGAAAATAGGCTCCATTTAAGGCTCCAGCAGAAGCACCGTAAAGCTCATCAAATCCCTCAGTATACCCTAACTCCTGTAGAGCACAGCAAACCCCGGCACCGAATATACCACGCATAGCTCCTCCTTGAAGCACCAGCGCTGTTTTCAAATCAGATTTTATTCCTTTCTTTCTCTCCTCATAGCGCTTTTTGATATTGTTGAGTGCTTTACTGGGGTTGACTCCACCATAAACTTTCTGGTCTATATTTTCCAGTTTCATTACCACCAAGGTAAAATATAAATTTTCTTAACGATATTTTGTCTTCTAATCCGCTGGGCTTCTGGTAGTACCAGGAAGGTATCAGAATTAACTCCGGGTAGATGAGTAGATGAGTGAATGAGTAAATGGGGAAAAGAGTAAATACTAACCACTCTAACTTTCAAACAAAGTTCATATTCTATCTGTGCAGCCGAGTTAATAGATACCGAATCTGAGTTCAAATATAAGTGAAGGAACTACAAGAAATAGTAACAAAGAGTTTATCCCATCAACTCATTTACCCATTATCTCATCAACAGCAGATACACTCTGGCGGTGAGGAAAAGTCCCGGATTCTCTTGACATTTAATTTTTTTCCTATATACTATAAGATGATAGCGGGGTGGAGCAGTCAGGAAGCTCGTCGGGCTCATAACCCGGAGGTCGTCGGTTCGAATCCGACCCCCGCAACCAGCAGGCGGTGTAGCTCAGATGGTTAGAGCACACGGCTCATACCCGTGAGGTCCGGGGTTCGAATCCCTGCGCCGCTACTAAAAATTACACCATCCGAGATTATTCTCCATATCGAGTGACGGTGAATCGTTGGATTTCTAACTCTTCGGTAGGTATTTTCCATAAACCTGCTTTCTGTTTAGCAATTTCTATTTGTTGCTCGACTGTATCTACACCTTCCAGGTCCGGTAATAGTAGTCCTTTTTGCCATCCTTTGTTTACAATCACGCCATACTTTTTAGGGTCTAAATCCTTTTCTGAGTGAATTCGCTCGGGTTTACTAAGAACATCTACCGATATCTCCACATCCTTTAACTCATCTTCTCTTATTGGTGGAAAACGTGGATCCCGTATAGCAGCACTAATAGCATTTTTAATAATCTCGCAAACGGTGTTCTCTTCGGCAGGAAGATAGGTCCCTATACATCCTCTCAGTCTACCCTTTTTATGGAGAGAAACAAAAACCCCTGCCCTCTTTCGGAATTCTTCAGGAAATTCTGCAGGAGGAGAAATTTCCCTCCCTTCCCTCAAATACACTCTTATCGCTTCTCTGGCTAAATGAGAAGGGAACTTTTCTTCATTCATTAAGCTCCTCCTTATAATATATTATCCCATTCCTGCTAAAACTCTTAATCTTCTTATTCTCTCCTCAATAGGAGGATGAGTGCTAAAGATTCGAAAAAGAAAATCTTTATGGAAAGGATTAACAATAAAAAGATGAGAAGTAGAAGCATTACCTCGAAGAGGCTTTCTTCTTGCTGCTATCTCTAATTTTTCCAGAGCATTAGCTAACTCCAGTGGTTTTCCGCTAATATAGGCTCCTTTCTCATCAGCCTGATACTCTCTCGTCCGAGAGATTGCTAACTGGATAATGGTAGCCGCCAAAGGAGCAAGAATAGAGAGAAGAAGAATTCCTATCAACCCTATCCCTCCCCTTTCGTTATCTCCTGCCCCCAGAAAAGCAATCCATCTTCCCCAGTAAGCTATCATCATAATAGCTCCGGCTAAAGTAGCGGCAATAGTAGCAATAAGAATATCTCTGTTTTTTATATGAGCAATCTCATGCGAAAGAACTCCCTCTAACTCTCCCTCACTTAAAGTATGCAGAATTCCATTGGTTACAGCCACACAGGCTTGTTGGGGACTTCTTCCTGTGGCAAAAGCATTGGGAATGTCTAAAGGAAGAATGTATACCTTTGGTTTGGGAATATTGGCTGACTGAGATAGATTATTTATTATTCGATGTAACCCTGGCTCCTCAACTTCTGAGACCTCCTTACCTCTATACATACCAATTACTACTCTGTCACTAAACCAGAAACTTACAAGATTCATTACCATAGCTATAAAGAAGGCAACCAGAGCTCCAGCAGGGCCAGCAATTAAATATCCTATTAATATAAGAAGTAAAGTAAGAGTAACAAGGAGAATAGTAGTTTTCAAAGTGTTCATTCTTTACCTCCCAAAATAACCCCTTCTTTAATGTGATATCCTTTTATAAAATCATAACCAGATATGGATTTTCTGCTGGGGATTTGAACTTCCTTTATTAAAAGAGACCCTTTACCCCCTTTTACTGAAAACCCCTTTCCTTTATATATGCGAATGATCTCACCTGGCTGGGAATCTCCTCTTAAATCTTCTTCTAAAGGTTCTGTTTGCCAGATCTTCATTTTCACTTTTTCTCTTCTTATTTTAACAAAGGTAAAAGCACCATAATAAGGATTTAAACCCCTCACCAGATTATGAATTTTCAAGGAAGGTCTATTCCAATCAATCTTCGCATCTTTCCCTTTTATTCGAGGGGCATAACTAGCTCTTTTCTCATCTTGAGCTATATACTTAACCGATCCGTTCTTTATCATATTTATCGCCTTTATCAAAAGAGTTGCTCCCCTCAAGGAGAACTTTGTTTCCAAATCTTTAATTGTATCAAACAAGTCGATAGATAATTTATTTTGAAGTATTATCTTTCCTTTATCTACCTCTTTTTCTATTTTATGGATGGTTATTCCTGTCTCTTTTTCGCCTTTGATTATTGCCCAGGGAATAGGAGCAGGACCTCTATATTGAGGTAAAAGGGAAGGATGGACATTTAATGCACAAATTTTAGGTATGGATAGGAATTCGGAAGAAAGAATTTTACCAAAAGCTACTACTACGATAATATCGGGCGATTTGTCTTTCATTTGGGAGATAAAAGAAGGAGAGTTGACATCTTCGGGTTGATAGGTAACGATTCCTTTCCTTTTAGCCAACGCTTTCACCGGTGAAGGAGAAATTTTCTTCCCTCTTCCTCGTTGGCGGTCAGGTTGAGTAATTACTCCTACTACCTGTTCTTTCTCAATTAACTCCTTTAAAAGAGGGCAGGAACACTGAGGAGTTCCCATAAAAAGGATACCCACCTTTCTCCCTTACAATAATCCCCGCCCTTCTGGCAGAGAAAAAATTTTGAGTCTCTCTTTTAAGGGGGTAACCTCTTAGATATATTATGCTTCCTCTCTTCGAGGCTATGCATGCTACACCTAACGCTGGATTCCCGATATAATATATTGACTCAAATTTTCTTTACCTCCTACCAGGGCAGGGATTATTAATAGCTTTTCAACCTCTCTATTTTTAATGTTTTTCTTCTTTGTCTTCGAATAGCCTTGAGTCTCTTCTTCCGTTTTCTCTCTGTAGGTTTCTCATATTCCTTATGTCTTTTAATCTCTGAGGTTAAACCTGATTGCTGGCATTGTATTTTAAATCTCTTTAAAGCATGGGAAAAAGAATTACATCTTTCTACATCTATCGTTACCAAACTCTTGCACCTCCTCTACTATCAGGTAATTTTAGTTTAGCATATTTTTTAGATAAGTCAAGTGAATGGGATAATGGGGCTCATTTACTCGTCTTTTTGGAGGAATGCCTGGAAGAAGGCATAGCTTTTCTCCTGCTAAGATTTAATCTCCCCAATTCATCAATTTCTACAAGCTTAACTTTTATGGTATCTCCTACTTTCACTACATCAGAAACATTCTCCACAAATTTATCACTCAACTCTGAGATATGAACCAAGCCTTCCTTCCCTGGCATAATCTCTACAAATACTCCAAAATCTGTAGCTCGTTTTACTTTGCCTGAATAAATCTCTCCCACCTCGGGCTCAGTAATTATTTGCTTAATCATCTGCAAAGCCTTTTCTGTTTTCTTCTCATCCGGGGAGGAAACGATAACTCTATTCTCCACATCGTCTATCTCAATATTGGCACCGCTTTCCTTCGTTATCCCTTTTATGTTTCTTCCTCCCGGGCCAATGAGTTCTCCAATTTTATCAGAAAGAATAGGAAGGATAGCAATGTGAGGAGCATAGCTGGAAAGCTTACTTCGGGGCTCTTTTATAGCTTTACCCATCTCCTGTAATATATGGCTACGAGCTATTTTCGCTTTGTTTAAAGCCTCTTTCAGTATATCAAAATCAACTTCGGAGATCTTAATATCTAATTGGAGAGCGGTAATCCCCTCTTTTATCCCTGCAATCTTAAAATCCATATCTCCAAAGTGGTCCTCTAATCCTTGAATATCGGTTAGAAGAGCTATTTTTTCGCCCTCTTTGACTAAACCTATAGCCACTCCTGCTACCGGCTCAGATATAGAAATCCCTGCATCCATTAAACAAAGACTCCCTCCACAAACAGATGCCATAGAAGAAGAGCCGTTAGATTCAAGAATATCTGAAACTAAACGAATGGTATAAGGAAAAGATTTATCATCAGGTAAGATAGGAAGAAGGGCCTTTTCTGCTAAAAATCCATGACCAATCTCTCTTCTTCCCGGACCTCGTAAGTACCTTGCCTCTCCAGTAGAAAAAGGAGGGAAATTATAATGAAACATAAATTTCTTGGAAACCTCCTCTTTTTGAAGCCCATCTATTCTCTGCTCATCAGCAGAAGTACCTAAAGTAGCTACTACCAGAGCTTGTGTTCCTCCTCTGGTAAAAAGTGCCGAACCATGAACTCGAGGAAGAACACCCACTTCACAACTAATAGGTCTTACCTCATCCATTCCTCTTCCATCCCATCTCTCTTCTTCTTTGATAATTAGCTCTCGCACCTTTTTTTTCAGCATTTCATTTAAAACATCTAAAAGAGCATCTTCTTTATCTGGATACTCCGATGAAAATTTTTCGAGAATCTCTTCCTTCAGATGTTCCACATAAGCATCTTTTTCTTCCTTGCTCCATTCTTTTTTGATCGCCTCAATTTTATCCCTAAGATAATCTGTAATTTTCTCTTTTAGCTCTTCTTCAACTTGATAAAGGGAGATTTCCTTCTCCTGCTTTTTGGCCCCGGAGAAGAATTCCTCCTCTATCTCTATTAACTCAGTAATATAAGAGTGGGCTTCTCTAAAACTCTGCAGAATAACTTCTTCTTTAACTTTATCTGCCTCACCCTCAACCATTACTACCCCTTCTCTACTTCCTGCTATCACAAAGTTTAATTCACTCTGGTCCAATTCTTTATCAGTGGGATTAAATAAAAATTTCTCTCCTATCTTACCTATTCTTACTCCTCCTATAGGCTTAATGAGAGAAAATCCAGAGATAGATAAAGCCGCTGACGCTCCTATAATTGAGAGGATGGAAGGCTGATTGGATTCTACCGCTGATAAAACAGTAGCTATTACCTGAACCTCATTTCTGAATCCCTCAGGAAAAAGAGGACGAATGGACCTATCTATCAACCTACAGCATAAAACTTCCTCATCCGATGATTTTCCCTCACGTTTGAAAAATCCCCCTGGAATTTTACCCGCGGCATAAGCTTTCTCCCGATAATCCACAGTTAAAGGAAGAAAATTACTCTCTTTTGAAGCAAGAGAGGATACCACCGCGGTAACTAAAACTATAGTATCTCCATATTGAACCAATACAGCACCATCACTATTTTTAGCTACTCTCCCTGTTTCTAAAGTTAATTTTTTTCCTCTTATTTTTCTTTCTATTTTAATCATATTATATCCTTTTCCAGGCTATCTTCGTAACCCTAATGTATTTATTAGCTCTTTATATTTTTCCTCATTCTCTCTTTGGAGATAATCAAGGAGTTTCCGTCGCCGGGCAACTAATTGAAGAAGCCCTCTTTTGCAACTATTATCCTTTTTAAAACGCTTAAGATGCTCGGTAAGATTGTTTATCCTTTCACTGAGCACTCCTATTTGAATCTCAGAAGAACCTGTATCATTTTTATGATGTCTAAACTTCTCAATTAACTCTCTTTTTTTATCTTTGGTAATACTCATTAATTTTCTCCACTTTTTTTATTAAGTTAGCATATTTTTTATATTTGTAAAGCCACGGATCAAATCACTCTCTCATGGGTAGGGTGATAACCGTAGATAAAGTCAAATCTTTTTTCTCTCGCTCATCATAAGTAGTAAGAGTAATTCTTACCAGTTGAGGAAGAACATCATTGCTGGTATTATCCTCTGTGCCCATAGTGGAATCCCAACTCTCTTGCCACCCATCATTCCCATTATATGAAAAACTTAAATTCATAACATTTGAAGCAATTGTATTTGTTGCCCCCTTTTTTTTAGAATCAGGGTCTAAAGAGGCTCTTATCCTTCTTTGTAAATTACTATTACTTAGGCTATACTCTATTTCGCATAAATCATACTCTCCCTTTTCTCCTATCTTATTTGAAGTAGAAATAAAGGTGAGTCTGCCTTTATCCCCTTTCAATTTTAAACAAGGATTTCCTCTGCTGATAAAAGCTGTCTTTATCTCTCGACTCATCATATCCAAACAGGCTCGACTCTTCTGGTACATACGGATACGAGCATTTCCTTTCTCCCAGGCGGAGGAACTTTTCCAGAAAATATAATAAAGGGTAGCCAAAAGAAAAGCAAGGATAGAGGTAGCTAAAATAACTTCTATTAGAGTAAAACCCTTTCTTTTCTCTCTCATTAATCCCTCTTTGCTAAATAAGTGAATAAATCTAAATTCTGCTCAGAGGAAATTTCCTCATCTTTCCCAGGTTTTCTATATAAAATCCTCACTCTTATTTTACGAAGATGGGGAATTTCTGTGTCCCACCAATCTACCTGCCATCTATATCCCTCATGTCCTTTACATTCTCCCTCTCCTCTTCCGTAACCTTTGGTATCGGAGGGGTAAGTAACACTTAATTTATCATATCCTCCTCTCTTTATCTTTTCCATTGTCTCCTGAGCCAAAACAGCAGCTATAGAGCTCTGTTCTGCTTTCTGCTCAGCTTGAAAACCGAGAGGGAAAATCTTTACTATAGCTAAAAGACCTATAGATATAATAGCAGAAACTATAATAACTTCAAGAAGCGTAAAACCAGTCTCCTTAAAATTTCTTTTATGAGAAACCAATTTTTAACCTTTCCAGAGAAAGCTAATGCTTCTGAGAATATACTTTAACATAACCGGTAGTAGGAGATATAGTAATGGTGTGCCATTCCTTATTATCTCTATTTTCAAGGTAAATTGAGCCCGCTTCCGCTGTTCCCTGAGGGTAAAAGGAGAAGCTGTTGTTATTGGGTGCATCAAATTCTACTACTCCATCTTCCTCTCCACCTTTGCCAAAATGAGGATTAGCAAAAAATACATTCTTCTCCAGTCTGTGTTTTTCCTCCACTACCTCCTTGTTCTCATCCTCAATCCAGTACTTCTTCTCTTTCTGATTGAAGACCACTCTATACTCTCTCCTTTTAGTTATGGAGAGCCGACGTGCCAGCCTGAGGGTAGCCGCAAGGTCGTGCGCTGATGTTTCTAAACGATTCCGAAAAAGGAAATTGCCTATAGAGAAAGTAGATATACTAAGAACTGCAGATATAATACCTAACACAATTAGAAGTTCTATTAGAGTAAACCCCTTATTCTCATCTGTGAGTTTACCAGTTGTTAATATCATCCTCCAAATATCCATTAGCCATTCCTGGCCCCTTGGGGTCAAGCTCATCCACAAAGCCATCTGAATCATCATCTACATCATTTTGAAAGTAGTTTCCATCCATGAACTCATTGCCATCAACATCATCTTTCCCTGTTTTTCCGTCAAAACCCTTACAATAAATATCATAACTATTGCGGTTATGAAAGGGAGGGGTAGTAAAGATATCTCTATCAGTATTTGCCTTATATGTATAAGTGTGTTTGCGGTCGGATCTGCTTTTGTGCCAGGGGTCGAGAAGTTCTCCATAATTATTTACTTGATTATCCTTAAACTCCATATAAGGTCCTGCCCACCCTGAATCTTCTTCATCAGAAGAATCCTTTCCTTTAAAAGATAAAGCTTCTCTTAAAGAAGCAGAGCTTTTATCATCAGGAGGGTAGTGTCCCGTATCCAATTTATACATACTTATAGCTGTTTGTAAACCGGCAATGAAGGTTTTTGCTTCTGTTCTTTTCGCTTTTTCAGTAACTTTCAAGAAATTAATTACAGCTATACCGGATAAGATGGCGATAACTGCTATGACTATCATAAGTTCTACTAAGGTAAACCCCTTTTCCAATTAAAATGCTTCTCCTATCCTCAAGAATATTTTTCCCCTTTTATCTTTATAATCGAGAGGCCAGACAGCACCCAATCTTAAAATTAAAGGATATTTACCAAAGGGAAGGGTTCTCAAGCGAAATTCTATCCCCGGATCCCTTTTTAAACTCATCTTCTCTCCAGGCATTCCCTATATCAAAAAAGAGAGAGGTTCCCAGAGAATCTACATAAAATGAGGATAAACCTCCAATACTGTATCTACCCTTCCTTTCCGCCGCTTTAATAAAGTGGTGGAGCTAAAAAGATAGGTATCTCTATTCTCTCCCTTCTTCCATCTGGGTGACGGTATTGGTGGTGAGCACCAGATCGAATACGAGGGTGAAACCCTTCTCTTCCCAAAGCATTGATCAGTTCTCTGGAGGTTAGAGGACGAAGTTTTGAGTAATTAATTTCGGTCATACGGTAACAGCTACCAAAGGTTCAGAGGAAATTTTTACTTCTGTCTCTGGTTCCGCCGGTATTGGTTCCCCATCTTCAATCATGCTTTGGACGGTCATTTCAACTACTTCTTTTATATTTTTTAAAGCCTCTTCTTTAGTATATCCCCAAGTAGCTCCACCTTTCTCCTCAATAGCTGGACAATAAGCAAACCAGCGGTCTTCATCTGGTTCAACCACTACCTTAAAAATATAGGTTTTCATTTATTTTCCCTCTAACCATTTTAGAGATGTTGTTCTCCATAAATTTTTTTAGAAATTTATAACTTTGGCCTTTGTTTTAGTTTAATCTCTTCAAGAGGATTTGTCAATGTTGCGCGTTGAGAGCTCCCGGGAGAGTACATATCGGCTCATCCAGCCCATTATAGCCACTAAATAGAGCCATCCATGCCTCAATCTGATATAGGTGATATATCATGCCCCAAACCTGGTTAATCCTGCTGATTTTAAGATTTCTGAGTAAATAAGGGTATATTTTATGACCCGGATGAGGCTTACTTAAATTAGGCTTTGGATAAATAGTCTCAATTCTTATGAGCCTCATCAGTCTTTGTACCCTTTTTCTATTGGCTTTATAGCCCTTTCTCTTCAGAGTTTTTTAAGCCATTCCAGTCCCACTTTCAACTGTCCAATTTGCTTGTAGAGTTCTTCAATGAGCATATTTTGCTCTTTGTCTCTTTTTTGTCTGTTATCTGTAAATAGCTCTGTTATCCCATCGATAGCCGCAGTTTTCTATCTTCTTATCTGTTGAGGATGAACTTCATACTTACTGGCGAGCTCAGCTGAAGTTTTTTCTCCTTTAATAGCCTCTAAAGCTACTTTTGCCTTAAAAACTGGTGGATATTTTTCATAACGGATCTCCCTTTCTTATTTTACCTGTAGCTTAGCATACTGTCCAGTTTTTGGGCTCCACTTCAAAAATTCCGATATGCTGGTAAAAAAATATCAGTTGCCGAAGAAGATAATCAAGGTGGAGGGAAAAGAGTAATAGATCTTTGTGCCTTGGGGGATGAGCTAATTATTTTACATTTTCTTTTTGACAAATACTTTTTATGTGTTACTATAAAATCTATAGAGGTATAAAAGAATGAAAGGTTATAGATATGTATCTATCAAGGAAAAAGTCCTGATAGTCTCTCAGGTGATAACCGGGGGGAAAATACAGCTTGTAGCCGATAAATACAGGATAAGTAGACCTTCTGTTTATGCCTGGACCCAAAGAGCCTTAGATGCCTTGAAGGAAGCACTAAAACCAGATAAACGAGGGCCTAAATTAAAAAAGGCTAAGTTTGATGTAAGGGATAAGGTGATTAAAGAACAAAAAGGGGAGATAGACAGGCTAGAAGATATTATTAAGAAGAAAGAAAAAGAGGTTGAAAATTTAAGAGGGAAAATGAATCTCCAGAAAAAAGACATTCCTCGCCCCTTGAAGTGTCCCCATTGCGGGTTTGAGAAAATATACAAAAATGGCACTTATAAGATAAAGATGGATAAGTTTCTTGAGAAACTTAAAAAAGGTGAAGAAAAAGAAATAGTAGTCCAGCAGTTCATTTGCCCTTACTGCAAAAGTTCTGTTCATACATCAGAGAAATGGAGAAGAATCATCCTTTTTTAATGCCCACCATGCTAAAAGATAAAAAGAGAGTTAACCTAGTACTAAAGTAGAGATTGCCCACCGAGGGAATTTTTAACCCAAAACAAACTTCTATAGTGTAAAATAATTACAAATTCTTAAGAATGTATTCATAGTAAAATGGACAATATATCTTTTATTTCTCCTGAAAGTCCCTTGAAATCCAAGGTTACTTTCAATTTTTTAGGTATTGATGCAGGAGGTTGACAAAGTTTTTATTTGATATAACATTTAACAAATATAACTGGTTTTACCAAAAATGAGTGAAAAAGAGGAGAAAAATTTAATGTTTAAGAAAGTACAAACTAAAAAAGTCTATATGGAAATAGTGGAGCAAATCCAGAATTTAATTAAGGAGGGAAAACTAAAGCTTGGTGATAAGCTTCCTCCGGAGCGCATTTTAGCTGAAAAATTAGGGGTATCCCGTCCTCCTTTAAGAGAAGCTATATCTGCCTTAGAGATATTAGGGATAATTGAGAGTAGAGGTGGCAAGGGAAACTTTATAAAGAATACATTTAATCCAGCTTCCTATGCTCAGCGACTTAAAGAACTGGAGAGAGAAGAGAGTCCCTTTGAGCTTTTAGAGGCAAGAAAAGCAGTGGAAACAGAAATTGCTGGTCTTGCTGCCGAAAAAGCAACTCCAGAGGACATAAAGGAGATAGAGGAGGCTCTTGATAAGATGAGAGAAGCCCTCAGTGATACTCCCCGGGCTATGGAATTTGATAGACGGTTTCACGTTGCCATAGCCAAAGCAGCTCATAATTCTATTCTTTTTCAGATGATGAATGACTTAGCCGATGGATTAAAGGAAAGCCTTTGGGTAAATATAAAGGAAAAGAGTTGGGCTCTTCCTGGTCATCCTCAAAAGTACCTTGAGGAGCACACAAAACTTCTTGAGGCTATTAAAAAGGGTGATAAAGAAACCGCCTGCAGGACAATGCACATTCACTTAGCTGATGTAAAGGAAGATTTACTGGAAGAATAAGATAAATAAGAAAGGATAGCTTAAATGTCATTTACGCCTAAAGGAATTATTCCTGCTATGGTTACACCTTTTGATGAGCAAGGAGGGATAAACGAAGCTATTTTACGAGAGCTCGTTGATTATCTAATTGAGGGTGGAGTCCATGGTTTATTCCCTGTAGGAAGCCAGGGAGAGTTTTATGCTCTGGAAAAAGGGGAAAAGAAGAAAATTATAGAGATTGTGTTAAGCCAAGCAGAAGGGAAACTTCCTGTGTACGCAGGAACAGGAGCCATCACTACAAAAGAAACTATCATCTTAACTAAGATGGCCGAGGATATAGGTGTAGATGCTGTATCAGTGATTACCCCCTTTTTTATCTCTCCTACCCAGGATGAGCTTTATGAGCATTACTTTTCTATTGCTAAGTCTACCCACTTACCAGTGCTTCTTTACAATAATCCAGGAAGGACCGGGGTTAATCTTTCAGTTGATTTAGTAGTTCGTCTTTCCAAGATTAGTAATATAGTTGGTATTAAGGATAGCAGTGGAGATATGACTTTAATCTCAGAGTATATTAGAAAAACAGATGATGATTTCTCTGTTCTGGCTGGAAGAGATACCCTTATTTATGGGACACTTTTATACGGGGGGAAAGGATCAATTGCAGCTACAGCAAATGTAGCTCCAAAATTAGTAGTAGAAATTTATGAAGCGTTTGTCAAAGGAGATACAGAGCAAGCTAAAGAAGCTCAAGCTAATTTAGCTCCCTTAAGATTAGCTTTTGGCCTGGGTAGTTTTCCTGTGGTAATAAAGGACGCCTTAAAACTTATAGGGATAGATGTTGGTTCGGCCAGAGGTCCTGTGAAATCATTGGATAAGGTAAAGCAAGAGAAGTTAAAGAATATCCTCCAGCAGATGGAGTTATTGGAAGAGCATGCTTAAACAGGTTTAACCAGAATTCGGCAAACTATTAGAACTCCTCCTGTATGTATCTCCTCTTATGCAGCAGCAGGCAAGATTTCCTGAAAAGAGGTGGTCTAAGCTTTATAGAAGCTAATCTACTACTTACATTCACTCTTTTAGGAAAGCTAACCTATTACTCTTAAATAAGGGGGGTTAGACAATATTTCAGGATAAGTTAGTAATATTGCTTAAATCGCCGAATTTAGGTTGAATAATATAAAATATATCTACGAAAGGAGATTCAAATGTCTACTCAAGATTACAAAGACCAGGCTAAAAATATGCTCACCGATTGGAAAAAGAGAAATTATGTTTTTGGGATGGGTGTATTAGATAATGTGGGAGATTTTGCTGAAAGAGCTGGCAAATCAACGATGTTAGTGGTAACTGGATGGGGATCTGAAGAATGGACTGAGTCACTTGTAGAGAACATTAAATCTTTTTTAAGAGATAAAAATATTGATATTTTAGATATTATAAGAGGAGCAAGAGCAAATGCTCCCCGTGAGGATGTTTATAGAATTGCCAATCAAACAGGAAAAAAGAGACCCGACAGCATAATTGCTTTAGGAGGTGGCAGCACTATTGATGCGGTAAAGGCTGCCAGTGTACTATCCACTTTAGACTCTGATGATGTAGAGATTTATTTTGGTATGGGGCTTGTAACGGAAGAATTAAGCGCGGAAGGCAAAAAACTCCCCCCTGTTATAGCAGTTCAAACTGCAGCAAGCTCAGGAGCTCACCTTACCAAATATTCCAATATTACCGATCCTTTAACAGGACAAAAGAAGCTAATTATAGATGAGGCAGTTATTCCTCCCTTAGCAGTTTTTGATTATAGAACAACTATAGGAGCTCCTTATGCAATTAGAGCAGATGGTGCCTTAGATGGTATAGCTCATTGCCTTGAGGTGGTATGTGGAGCTACGGGAAAACCTTTCTTTGCCAGGACGATGGATATCGCCGAGGTGGGAATCAGTTTAATTGTAGAAAGTCTGCCAAAAGCTATAGATAATCCTGAGGATGAGGATGCAATTGAGGACTTAGGTTTGGGAACAGATTTGGGTGGATATGCTATAATGGTCGGAGGAACAAACTATGGCCATCTTTTTAGTTTCTCTCTGGTAAACAAGTTAACCCATGGTAGAGCCTGTGCGATAGCAAATCCGTATGTTTTAGTATTCTTTGCTCCAGCTATTGAACCTCAGTTAAAGCTGGTGGGCAGAATATTTAGCCAGGCGGGTTATATACATGAAGATATAGAAAAATACAGTGGAAGAGACTTAAGTATTACAGTTGCGAAAGGTATGATAAGTTTTTTGGAAAAAATAAAATTTCCCATTACATTTGGTGAGGTTGGCGTGAATAATGAGGATAAAAAAAGAATCGTAACTGCGGCTAAAAATCCTCAGCTGTGGAGCAAATTAGAACAGGCCCCTGTCTCTTTAATTGCCAGAGATTCAGCCGGGAAGATAGATACACCAGGAACAGAGGATAATATTGATGAGTATATGGGGGCTTTAATAGATGCAATTATAAGCGGTGATTTTGATAAGATAAAGAATATGTCCTGAAGTTATTCTGGATCATTGCTCTTCTTTGTGAGTGGAAGGAGTTTACTCATCCAAACAAATGTAGCCACAACTGTAAAGTTTACAATGAATACCTCAAGTTGGAAAAAGTTGGATTTAGAATACGGTAAGAACTTTTTGCAGATAAAAGTTCCTCCCTGGTGTGATATTTTGAAAATGGGATATTCCCCTGCGTTAAAAAACCCTGCACAGCAAATAGAAAACGCTCTGTCTAATCCTATAGAAAACCCAACTATAGAGGATATTATTACTTCTCACAAAAAATCTTCTTCAAAGATAAGTGTTGCCATAGCTGTATCTGATAATACAAGGCCTGTTCCTTATAGTGGAGAAAAAGAGGAGGGAATTCTTTTGCCCCTTTTAAAAAGACTAAAAAAGGTTGGGGTAAAAGATAAAAATATCAGGATTATAGTGGGAACCGGAACTCACCTGCCCACATCCAATGAGTGGAAAAAAGAGGCTTTTGGAAAATTTATAAAAGACAAATATGAGATAATAGACCACAGTTGCACCTCATCCGATCTCTGTTACTTGGCTCACATAGATGGAGTACCAGTGAAGATAAACAGACAGTTTTTAGAGGCAGATATTCATATTGCTACAGGCTTGGTAGAGCCTCATTTTATGGCAGGCGTATCGGGTGGGAGAAAAGCAATCTGTCCTGGACTTGTTAACCTGGAGACTACGTATCTTTTTCACGGCGTTAATTTTATGGACAATCCTAATGCTACAAACCTGATTCTAAAGGATAACCCCTGTCATAACTTTGCCTTAAAAGTTGCCCAAAAGGCAAGGGTAGATTTCAGTGTAAATGTTGTCTTAAACGGGGAAATGAGATTAGCCGCGGTCTTTGCCGGTGACTTAGAAAAAGCTCACCTTGAAGCAGTGGAAAAGGTAAAAGGATATTCTCTTATTCCCGTTGAGTATGAATACGATATAGTCCTCACTCAGGGTGGAAGTGTAGCTGTTAATCACTATCAAGCTGCAAAAGCAGCCTACGGAACACTTCCCATTATTAAAAGAGGAGGAATAGTTATTTTAGTTGCTCATAACAGTGATAAGGAACCCATAGGAAAAGATGATTATAAAAAAGTTATGAAAATTTTAAAAGAAAGGGAGCCCGGTAAGTTCACCCAGTTTATTAAGAGCAAGAGATGGCAATTTGTTCCTGATCAATGGCAGGCTCAAAAATGGGATCAGTTTTTTAGAAAAGTTGGAGCTTTTGATGGGTTGATTTACTGCACAATAAATATAAACCCTGAGGATTTAAGAAAACTACCAGGTAAAAGTGGTTATGATTTTGTAGAAAAGAAAAAAGTGAAAATAGATAAGATGGTACAGAATGCAATATTTTACGCTGTAGATAAGATGAGACAAGAAGTAAAAGAGCCTAAAATGGCCTTTGTGAAAGAAGGTCCTTACGCAGTGATAGTTAACTGAAATTCCTTCCCCTCTATTTTTAGCCATTCTTAGGGACAGTGGTTCAAAAAAATAGGCATTTTAGAGATATTCTCCTCCACTTTCGAGATTGAAAGAGGGTTTTTCACCAGCTTCCTAGAGATAATTATTGCTAAGCCTTAGGTGGACCCCATTGTTCGGACACTAACTTGTCATATTTAAGTTACAGCAAAGGCTCTTTCTTTGATTATTGCTATCAAAATATACCTCAGCTGGTATTTTGTAATTAAGAGACTGATGTGGCCTTTCCTGGTTGTAAAAGGTCATATAATCATTGATACCCTGTTTTGCTTCACGGACACTCTGATAATCTTTAATGTAAACCTCTTCATACTTTACAGATCTCTATCGTCTTTCATTGAATATGTTATTCATGGCTCTGCCTCTGCCATCCATGCTGATCCGGATATCATTCTGTTTTAGCTGCTTGGTGAAATCTAAACTGGTGAACTGAGAGCCCTGATCATAGTTGAAGATCTCAGGAGTGCCAATAGTAAGTGCTCTTTCTAAAGCCATTATACAGAAATCAACCTCCGTGTCAATAGACCGCGTACCCTCATCTTCTTGAGAAACCCGGCATTGGTCATTGTTGAGGGGTCTGCCTCTAAAAAGAAACCCCTTTTCCAATTAAAATGCTTCTCCTATCCTCAAGAATATTTTTCCCCTTTTATCCTTATAATCGAGAGGCCAGACAGCACCCAATCTTAAAATTAAAGGATACTTACCAAAGGGAAGGGTTCTTAAGCGAAATTCTATCCCCAGATCCCTTTTTAAACTCATCTTTCCATCTTCTCTCCAGGCATCTCCTATATCAAAAAAGAGAGAAGCTCCCAGAGAATCTACATAAAATGAGGATGAGCCTCCCATCCTCTTTAAAAGGGGGAATCTAAACTCTAAAGAAGAGAGAACAAGATTTTCCCCTTTTAAATAATCTTCCGGGTATCCTCTTAAGGAATCTCTCCCTCCAAGAGAAAACAGGAGCAGAGGAAGACCCCTATTTTCTATCCTCTTTCCCAGAGAACGGATTACAAGACTGCCCCTGCTTCCCAGAGGAAGATACTCCACCCATTCTCCTTTATAAGAGGTATATTTTAGCTGACTTCCTATCTCTTCTCCTGAATATCCCACTCCCAAATAAATCCCTCTTCCCATTCTTGTAAAATAGGGATCCGGTGTAGGAATAGCATCAGAAAACCTCCAGGTCCCCTCAAGTGTATTTATCCTTCCTTTCCACTGCTTCAATGAGGCAGAGGAGCTAAAAAGGTAGGTATCTCTATTCTCTATATTAAAGCTAGCTCTTAAATTCTGCTTATCCGTTAAAAAATAGTCTAAGCTAAGTTCTTTTCCCTCTATTCTTTCTTCATAATTTTCCCCC
>JAYEHT010000020.1:0-5417 GCA_034659655.1 Candidatus Aerophobota bacterium
AATAAGAATTCCTAAGATGATTTTGCCCGAATATCCATTATTCTTTCCCATTTTTATCAGCATTCCCGTAATGATATCCCAGATACCCTCTTCTTTTAAAAAATCAACAAGAAACTCATTAGCTCCAAAATCACTTTCTACTACCCGAACCTCTTCCTCGTTAATGATAGCCTCCTCTATTTCCCTTTCATTCCTTACCCACACCTTAATAGCTTCCTTCATTTTTTTCTTATTCTCCTTTTCCTGTATTCATCTACTTCTCGACAATTTATATCTCGTATTTTTTCTAAAAGGGATCTTATCTTCTCATTAATCTTAGTAAGGCGGGCTAATCTATGTTGGAACCTGGCATATTCCTCAGCTTCAGCTTTTATTTCATAGAGATTCTTCTTTTTCACATAGGTCATTCTCGTTCTTCCTTTTCTTCTTTCTGAAAGATAAGGATATGGTCCGTGAGGGAATCCCCTTTTGCACCGACAATTCTTTTTACCACAATAGTTGGGTAAAAAGACTAAGGAGGCTCTAATCATCTTTTTGGGTCTAAAAAGTGAATCTTCTAATCTTTTTCGATCCTCTCTTAACCCGACTATCTCTTGACGAATATCACTAAGAGCTTTTCTGTCCACCATCATGAGTTATCCTATTTCTTTATATAATATATACATACAGGATTATACCAAAAAAGAAAAAGGGAGTCAACTTTGTTTTGACCCCCTCCATAATGATTGTTAAATCTTAGTCAGAGGAACTTTCAATTTTTCTGCTTGAAATAGTGAAAAACAAGGAAAGTATTTTCAACCCAAATTCACCAAAAAACTGGGTTGAAAGGAATATAGGAAAAGCTGGGAAGGTGGGAAATTAAAGTAAAGGAAATACTTAAATCAGCTTAAGGCAATATATGCAAATGCTAAACTTTTGATGTTAGAAGAAGCAACGCAAGGGTAGATGTTGAAGCAAGGCAGGAGATTCACCATCTCTTGAAAGATATAAAAAATCTTGGAAAAAGTATTGTTGTGGTTTCCTCAGATATTGAAGAATTGATGGAAATTACAGACCGGATCATTGCCCTGCGCAAAGGCCAAATTGTAAAAGAATTTTACTCTTCGTCAACAAACCCGGCGGAGGTACTGTCTACAATATTAGGAAATTAGTATGGTTTCGTCAGCAAAGCTTGGCCGTTACGTTCTTATCCTCGTGCTCCTTGCAATTATTCTCTTCACTGGAATAGTCAACCCCAGGTTTTTAGCGGTACAAAACTTGCTGAATATTCTTCTCCAGGTTTCTGTCTTAGGCATTGTTAGTATAGGGGCAACTATACTGTTAGTTTCAGGTGGCTTAGACCTCTCGGTTGGTAGTATGCTTTCTGTAAGCGCTTATGTAGCTGGTCTTACTATTGCCAATACTGGTTCGACAGCATTTGGTATCCTTGTAGCAATTGGTGTTGCCATAGGAATTGGAGCATTCAATGGTGTGTTAGTATCTACTGAACGTGCACATCCCTTTATTATCACCTTGGGAATGATGGTGTTCTTACAAGGAGTAGCAGTTGTAATTAGTAGAGGAAGCCCCATTAATCGGATGGGTGGTTTATACGAGCTTTTGGGGGTCAGAACCTTCTTAGGAATTCCATTACCAGTTGTTATTTTGGCAGTATTACTTATAGTAGTAAATTTTTTTCTTCGGAACGCTCCATTAGGTCGATATGTCTACGCTATAGGTGGCAATGAAGAAGCTTCTCGTCTTTCTGGTATTCGAATAAAACAGGTTAAGATTATTTTGTATACTCTCAATGGGTTTTTAGTAGGAATAGCTGCTTTAGTACTTAGCTCCATACTTGATTCTGCTCTTCCATGGATGGGTTCCGGGTATGAGCTACGAGCTATTGCCGCTGTAGTCATAGGTGGTACACCGTTATTTGGAGGGAGAGGGAATGTCTGGGGAACGCTTGGGGGTGTATTGTTGTTAGGCCTTGTTTCTAATAGTATCAATTTGATTGGGATAAGTGCAAATTTCCAAAACGTTGTTCTCGGAGCTATCATGGTGGCTGCGGTGATGTTTCAAAAATCGCAGTAGTCAAGGAGTTTACAATGTGACAAGATTATTTTTGGAGGGAGGTGATGCGTGAAATATCTTATGAAATGTTTCAGACCTTATGGGACTCAGAAAAAAAATAATTTGTCATACTTTGGTTTATAATCTCCTCAAAAATAAGTATAATGAAAAATGAGGAGATTGTAAATGAGTGCAAAGATAAAGCTATCTCCGGAAGAAAAGTTGCAGGTTTGAAATCTAGCTGAGGCTTATCAGAGAGAACCTGATCTACCAACTCGAGGTCTTGGACGTGAGAGACTGCTTTACTGCTAAGGAAGTGGTAATTCAGATGTAAAGAATTATATATACGTATTTTCTTGAGAAATAGCGATGAGCTTTATGTATCTGGATGGACTAGTTGGGAAGATAAACATACTGGGGAGAAATTAATATTTCTTGAAGGCAATAACAAATGTGTTCTTACAGATTTTCGTAATGTGGAGGAGATTCAATTTCTCTACGAGAAGCCTGAGTCTGAAGCGATAGGGTTTAAAGGTCCAATTGAATGGCCTCCAGCTTGGTTAAAATGGTGGAAGAAAAGCAATAAACCTGCTCAGGGAAAATAAAAAGTGATAAAGGCCAAGGAGCTATAGTATGATGAATGGAATAGTGAGTGAGAAGAAACGGGAGTTAGGAGAGCTTCTGGTAAGAATTCAAGAAGTAAAGCTATAATATGAGGAGGTGAATAAGAATGGGGGAAAGGAGCAGATTATTTATTAGCTATGCTAAAGAGGATCTGGCTGAAGTTAATCTAATTGCTGCTTTCTTAGTTTTTCATGGCATCGAATGCGACTATTGGGATAAGAGTAAAGTTCCAGGAGAAAAGGATTGGGAGCAAATAGAAAAGTGGATTAAAAGAGATCGGTATTTTACTGTTATAGTAACACAAAACGCTATCAAGAGCTCTTCAGTAAATCAAGAAGTTGGTATAGCTAAAAGGAGTGGAGCTCAAATTACCCCTTTTCAATTAGAAAAGGTAGACCCACGGAAGTTAGGTGTTCTTCAAGGGATCACCCCAATTGATGTCAGTAAGGAGCAACTTACTGAAGGGGCAGAAAATTTGGCAACTAATATAATACATCGGGAAAAATATAGATCTAATCTAGAGAAAAAAATAAAACAAATTCGGGTATATCTTAATCAACAGAAGATTGAAGAGCGTAGAAAAAAAGAATCTGAAAACTTTTGGAAGGGAGTTGTTACGGGAATTGTTTCAACCTTGATAATAATAACACTATGGCCAAAGATCAATTAGGAATCAGGGGTGAAATTTCACTCCTGACTAATGAATTGATAAGGATTGCCTATACATTGACCCGTGTCAAATCATTTAACCCCCTAACCAAACCGGGGGGTGTTAGCTAAAATTTAAAAGTGGACTATGTTAAGGTCAGAATTTTTAACCTGGTAGACATCAGTAAGTATATCTTTATACCAGATTCTAACCTCTGATAGGCCTGTTTTCTCATCAGGGGCAATACGAAGTTCAATTTCTTTTCTTAAAGGAGCTTTATCCACCTTTAATTTAAGATTGTTGATGGAAATTTTATGATAAGCATCTACTTTTCTTTTCACCCTGAGACAAAAAATGTCCTTCACTGAGGTATAAGGAGAAGATATCTTGAATTCTCTAAATAAAGACTTCTTCTCCTTTATTGCTCTTTCAAATCTTAGAATAGGGATTTCCTTGGTAGTACTGTGGACTTGATAATTATTGTATCTGTCTACTTCATGTTTTAGAACTTCCCCTCCCTCTTGGACTGTTTTTATTCGGTCTCTGGCACATGTTCTAACGATCCTATCCTGCAGCCAGCGGTAAGGACGTTCCATTTTTCCTTTCGCCTGGGGCGAAAGAGCATAGATTGGTTCAACTCTGCAATCATTAAGTACCTTTTTCCATTGAGACTCTACCTCATCAGTTAAAAGATAATGTTTTCTCCAGAGACTATCTCTACCTTGTATAAATCTGAAGATAGAATGACTATCCACATAATAGGAGAAAGGAAATCCCCAGATTAGGAAAACATCTTTAAGAGCGAGGATATGATGCCAGGAAGTTTCTCTTTCCACTAATTTAGCATAAAGAAGAAGTCTGCTATAATCATCTATACTGGTAATCAGATGCCACTTTTTATCAGCGTATGGGGAGAATTTATGGTGCGAGGAGTCGTGCTGAATAAGCTCTCCAATATAGTTTGAATGGACCTCTCGGTCATGAGCTCTTTTCTTTCTCTTTTTTGGTTTGTAAAAACCTTCTTTCTTTGCTCTATCAATTATTGTAGGAAGGGATACTTTCTGTTTGTGGTCTTTGTAAATCCGGTCTTTAACGTAACTATAGTTATAAGATGCAGTGGAAATATCCTTATCCTCGATCAGCTTTTTTCTTCCCTTAGCTCATTGATAATGCTCTTTTCTACATCTGCGCTTATTCTTCTGGTTGGGCTTTTTCTTTTATACTGGATGGAAAAATTATTAAGGTCTCTCTTATACTCTTTGAGAGCAGCTTAAAAAATCTACTCTTCTTGATCTTTAATGTCTTCAGAATATAGACAAGTTCTATCCCTTCATGCAGATACTTTTGAAAAAGCGCTTTTACCTCTTCAACAGAGAACCTCTTGCCTGCCTGTGCGTGTACGCACGCAGACAGGTGCAGCTGTTTAGCCATAATCTATCCTCCTTCACATTATTTTTAAGAAGAAGGATAGTATACACAAGTTTTTTGAAAAAGGGGAAACAGTCCACTTTTAAACTTTAATTACTCCAGTTTTAAAATTTAATTAATAGATTTGATGCGCGTGATTGACAGACGAGCTTCTTATGATATATTAAACAGGTGAAATACTAAATTCTAATATCTAAATCCTAAACAAATTCAAATCTCAAATGTTCAAATTTCAAGAATTTCTTTGAATTAAACAAATATACGAGAGATGGAGAAAAGTCCTAAGATATTTCTGAGGAGCTAAAAAATAGAAGTTAAGAGTATCGTAAAGTGTTCAGCTGCTCTTTTTTCCCCTGCTGATTGTAAAATATGCCGAATGCCGTTAGAACCCTTAAACCGGAGTTTCATCTGTGAGTGCGCCGAGTAAAGCTTATCAGTTTTAGCCAGTGAAAGTCTGGCCTGAGTAAAGGTTAGCCACCAGCTCAGCACTAAATCCCACGGGTTAGTCTGGTAACAGGCTGCCTGAAGCTGGGAGGTGGGAGGTATCGGGCTGCAACGTAAGTGAATGTATTGAGCCCCGAAATAATCATCATCTTGGAGGTCGAGGCTGTTCATTTAGTCGCAGGCAGCACTCTCATAACCGTTAAAAGATACGGACGCAGGT
>JAYEHT010000021.1:0-5340 GCA_034659655.1 Candidatus Aerophobota bacterium
TTTCAACAGTGCGGCTAGGTAGCTGAAAATCCAGGACAGTGAGGAAAAGATTAGTTATGTAGTCGTGCTCCAGGTACATGCCCTTGGCCGGTGACAAAGATTTACACTTTTGCAAAACTAAATCAAAATCATGTTGGGTAATCATCATTAATACCTCCTAACTTGATATATACGGACTTAGATTTAATTCTTTGATTTGCCACTTGTTTAAAAATTTTCTAATAGCACCCTCCGATGATAAATTTAGGTAAATCTCAGTGGTTGCCAATCTATCGTGGCCAATTAAGTCTTTTTGTTAATTTCTGAAATGGCGTATAAATGTTTTTCAAGTCTTTTGATTCCGCTTTCTATTTCTTTATTCCTAATATTTTAATTCCTCAAATTATTTTTTTAGATTAGTTTTATCAATCCTACCGCTTTCCTTCTATCTACCTCTTGAGTATGCGTGTACCTACTCGTTGTTTCCGCTCTTTTATGCCCGGCAATGGCTTGAATTACAGGGAACGGTACTCCTTTTCTGGCAAGTTCAGTAAAACAGGTATGTCTTAAAGAGTGAGGTGATCCTTTAAGGTCTGCAAAATATAAATATTTTTTGACTAAATAATAAACTGTTGCCTTGTTAACTCTTTTTCCCCTGTTGCTTATAAAAAAAGGCCCAGCTTTATTTTTTTGCTCCTCTAAATACTCCTTTAGAGCTTTTACAACATCAGGCCCCATTTCTACCAACTGCTGATCTCCTCCTTTACGAATAACTTTAACCTTCCCTTCTTTTAAATCCACATCATTAAAATTTAAATTAACTAGCTCTGAGCGTCTTACCCCGGTTCCCAAAAATAAGCTAACAATAGCAAGGTCGCGCTTTAAACACTTAGGCGGTGCATACTCCCTGATAGTATTTAAAAGATGTAAATACTCTGTCTCGGTAAAATAACTTGGAACCTTATGATTAATCTTAGGGGTATCGATACCAAAGCTGGGGTTAGATTCTAAAAAATTTTCTCTCACTAAATATTTTAAAAATGACTTTATGCAGGAAAGAGCTCTAGCTCTTCCCTTTTTCCCATTGGTTTGGGATAGACTGGAAAGAAAGTCTCTAATATGTTTTTTCTCAATCTTTTTAATGGAGCTTATCCCCTGATTTTTTAAATAATCGATGAATCTTACTAACTCAAAGTTATAAGCAAGAATAGTATTTTTGCTTCTTCCCTTTTCAAATTCAAGCCAATGCAAAAATTTTTCTTTCATCTTAATCATAACTTAAAGCTCCTCTTTTTCTTCTGTCTTTTAATATATGCTTTTAAATCCTTCTCATCAATCCTCCAGGAATCCCCTACTTTATAGCCAACAATTTCTCCCTTTTTTAAAAGCCGATAGATGGTGATCTCGGTTACTTTAAGATGTTCAGCCACTTCTTGGACGGTGAAAGTTTGGGGTAAAACCCTCTTTTTTCCTTTGTTCATTTTTAGCCTCTTTTAAGTATTACTTTAGCTATCTTAATTATACTAAAATAAAGAATACTTGTCAAGAGGTGTATAAGGTAAACATAAAAATTAGCCTAAATTTATATTTAATCTAATTATTCTTTTAACTCTGAAATTCCGATAGTCAAGAATCCCCCCACTGCTCCAGCAGCTATCCTCACAATACCCTCATTTTCTCAGGGGATATATTGAAAAGGCGAACACAGGAGATTGGATTAGCCTGACAACCAACTTTTGCACGAAAATTTTTTGATAGTCGAAAATAGCTGTTTTTGAGAGATTTTCAGTAATAAACCTTTCGGTATTTTCTATTGACTTCTTCCTTTTTTGTGGTATAATAAAGACGAAAGGAGGAGAAAATGCCTTATCGATCAATAGATACCGAAAGAAAGGTGGATCTCATTCTAGAGCACCTAAAAGGAGCAAGAATTTGCTTCCTAGCTCGTAAATATGGAGTCAATGAAGATTCCATTCATCTTTGGAAAAACAAGGTCTTGAAAGCTTTATCGCAGATTCTCTCTCCTAAAACACCGGGTCCTCGATCTCGTCCCCAAGTTGAGATTCTCGAAGAGGAGCTTGAGAAATTACGGAAAAAATACGAAGCTTTATCACAAGTATCGCAGATAACTGTCTCAACTAAAGCTCCTTCTCTTTTGGAAGAAAGGCCCAGCAAGTGCCCTGAATGTGGAGCTACCCGCATCTGGAAGAATGGAACCTATCAGGTTACCGGAGAAAGAACGTCTCGCTCTTTAATGATAAAGGAAAAAGGAATCGTTCAGCGGTTTCGATGCTCTAGCTGTGGGGTAAAGCTATATCTGGTAAAAAAAAAACCAAAATGAGAAAGTAGAGAAAATAGAGATTTACCTTAAAGAGGCCATTTTAGCAGGCGAGCCATTAAAAAATGTCTTCTCTTTTAAAGAAAAGATAATTAGCTTAGAGAGGGTAGAGTTATCATCTAATTTAGGCTCTTCCTTTAAAAGTGGCCCTCTTTTCAGAGTCATCTTAGCTAAAAGACTCGATCTTCGCATAGAAGAGAAAAAGAGCTATTTACCCGAAGCCTATCCCAAGGAAATTTTATCGGAGAAAAGAACTCTCTTCTTTGAATCAGTTAATTCTCAAGAGAGTATCCAGATTAATGTAGGTCTGGATGAGTTCAGCGAGATTCTTCCCTCTGGTTTCTTAGCTATCCTGGCTAGCTTTGCAAAGAGTGTGGGCTTTTTTGATCCCTTCTTGAAACACTTTTATGTTTCGATGAAAGAGGTAAAATACAGCATAATGGATAAGATCGTTACCCTTTTCTCCTCTATAGCAGTAGGCTCATCACACATTAAGGACATCAACCATAAGCTCACTCCTTATCCTTTAGCAGCTTCTTTGTTTGGTATAGATAGATTTCCCGATCAGTCTCAGATTAATCGCTTTTTAAATAGAATGGGCCCCGAGCAGATTATCCAACTTTCCCTGGTCTTTGAGGCTATTTTAGATAAAGTCATCCTTTTTAAAGATAACCAAAAGGTGGATCTAAACGTTGATGCCACTGGTCTGGTTGTCTATGGAGATAAGTATCAATTCGCTAAAAAGGGATATTTTCCCAAGAAAAGAGGTAGAGAAGGCTACCAGTTATCCTTAGGGACAACCAACTGTGAATGCAGCCAGGTTCTATCCCTTATCTTAGACCCTGGGGATATAGCTTTGAATATGAGATTGTGGGATACAATTTATGAGGTAGCCGAGGTTCTTGGTTCTTTGGAGAGAATAGGGATTATTAGAGCCGATGCCATTTATGGAACAGGAGCTGATATAGCTGAACTTATCGAACAGAGCCTTTCCTTCCTCATTAAGGGGAGAAATCCTCTTACGGCTAAAAAGATTCTTAAAGAAGCGAATCCCTCTTATGATGATTGGAGAAGGGTAGATGAAACAACCTGGGCTTTTGATGTAAATTATGTTTCTATTACAAACTGTCCTTATCCGGTAAGAACAGTTATAACCAAAGCAATCAATGCGAAAGGAAAATTTGATTATAGACATATCTACACCAGTTTTTCTCCAAAGGAAATGGATGAAGTGGAGACAACACTCTCTTATAGGAAAAGGATAGACATTGAGGCCATAATCAGAGATGATAAATACGGTCTATATATATCAGCAATCTAAGAACTAAGAATTTTTGGGGTATCTGGGCTTATCTCTTTATGGCATGCGCCACCCATAACCTAATTTCTCTTTTTAGAGACAGAGTTTTACGAGGGACAGGGATAGAGGATCTGGGAATTCAGACTATAGTTAAGAAGCTATCTGATATTCCTGCTAAGTTTGAGAAAGAGCAAAACAAAATGAGAATCTTTTTCCCAGCCGGTCATGAACTGGCTCGAAGGTTCATCCATGGAAAACAGGACAATCATAAAGGTGGTGTTTTTCCTTTAGAGAAAAAACTATACAATTAATTTCGTGCAAAAGTTGGTTGTCAATACCATTTTTTGAGAAAAATTGCCTTCTCCTCTTAAGAAGGGAAAGATCGAGAAATCTAAATTTTTTCCTGAAGCTGGGGACCTCTTCTCTATTTCCAGGTTATCTTATATCTAAAAATCAATAAAAGACCCATTATTGTTCCTAAAGTTATAATAATTGAAGTCCTTGAATACTTAGTCTTATAATAAATACGGCCTTCACCCACTTTTGGTAAAGGAATAGGATCTATAGGCAGGCCATTTTTCACAGCCAGGGTGCGTATATACAGCAAATGAATAACTGGAATACCCTTTTTTGCCATTTCATAGATTATTCCCTGATTGGACTGATGAGGGATCTTCAAACTCTTATTAAGTCCGTTTGGTATCTTAAGAGCATCAGAGGATTCTCCAAAATTTGCTGATGCCCCTCCAATATTTACAAATAATTTAATTTTATCTCCTTCGGCATATTCATTATAAATTTCCAATCTTCTTTGGATACTTTTCTCTAAAGTATCTTCTCTTATTAGGGGGAGCTTGTTTCGCCTTATGATGGATAAGATAATCTCTTTTCCTTTTTCACTCAAACTCTTTCCGATATCTTCCCCTCCACCTATTGAAGCAGCTACAGTTCTATATGGTAACAAACCTTTTTTGTTGAGAAGATCCTCCATATCCAGCCAAGTTATCTCTGGATTATTTGCTCCCCATGCGGAGGAACCCACTGAGTAAATAGTAATAGGTCTTAAATCCAAAGCTTTTGCTGCCGAGAGAGAAGCCAGGATCAAAGGAGGAAATGAACCGGAGACGCCTATGGCTATTACATCACCCCTTTTTAACCCCGCCTTTAAAAACATATCCACCAGAAGGGCAGCAAAATTTGGGTTAGTGGCTGTTCTTTTAGCCGAAAGACTACCTAAAGTAGTGGTTATTTTAGTAAGTTCCTCTCCAATTAATCCAGTAAAGTTAGGATCTACTCTTTTATCTATTTTCATACCCTTTTTTATCCTATAATCCCTTATTACCTCCATAGAACTTTTCATAATCTGGGAAGCTTTGACTTTTAGTAAATAAGAAGAATCCTGCGTTAAACTTTTAGTATTCTCCACTATTAGTAACCCAGAGCGGGAGATACAGAAAATTATAAGTATTAATATAGGTTTAATTTTACTTTTTTTCCAATATAGCATTTTGTTAACCTTTCAAGAAAAATAGCAAAATTAAGCGGACGATAATTGAAACTATCGCTAAAGAGTAAAGCGTGGGGAAAATTCCCTGTTTTCCCATCTCATTCGCAATCAGACCAGGAATTATATATCCTATAGCACGCAATTCTATAGAGGTAAGAGGAATTTCAATAATAACTTCCTCTATCAACCATTTCAGCAAAAAACCGGTAAGTATCA
>JAYEHT010000022.1:0-5311 GCA_034659655.1 Candidatus Aerophobota bacterium
CAGGGATCTCTTACGTTTATATAATTGCTATCGCCGCTATTCCTGCCATTATGTATTTTCTTTCTGTAGGCTTTTTTGTGCATATTGAAGCACTTAAAGCGGGAATAAGACCTTTATCCCCGGAAGAGATTCCTAAATTAGGTCCTGTCCTTAAAAAAGGAATACAGTTTTTAGTACCTCTATTTTTATTAATAATTCTGTTAGTAAGTGGCTATACCCCTACCTATGCAGCCTGCTGGGGTATCTTATCCATTGTAGCTATGAGCTGGGTAAGAAAGGATAGCCGGATGTATCCAAAGGATATCCTGGATGCCCTCTATCTGGGTGCTCGAAATACTGTATCCACTGCTTCTATTCTTATTTGTGCAGGAATAATAGTAGGAGTAGCCGCTATCACTGCTTTAGCTATAACCTTTTCTGGAGTAATCCTGGCACTCTCTCATGGGATACTGTTTATTGCTATCGGTTTAGTTGCCTTTGCTTCCTTAATATTGGGAATGGGATTACCAGTGACTGCCTCTTATATAATGTTAGCTGTGCTTGCCGGTCCTGCATTAAAACAGTTAGGGCTCCCTCTTATTGTAGCACATATGATTATCTTCTGGTACAGTCAGGATGCCAATGTTACCCCTCCTGTATGTTTAGCTGCCTATTCAGCATCAGGAGTAGCGGGTTCTAACCCTATGCGAACAGGTTTCGTATCCTGGAAATTAGCTAAAGGCCTTTATATTATTCCCTTCCTGTTTGCCTATACCCCTCTGCTGTTTACCGGTCCCGTTAAGGAAGTAATTATCACTGCGGTCTTTGCTACTCTGGGGTTATTATCTTTTACTGTTCTTCTTGAGGGATATTTCTTAAGAAAAACTATAATTTTGGAGAGAATCCTGGTGGGAATAGCTACAGCCGGTCTTCTCTGGCCAACCTTTATTCCCCGAATGATAGGACTACTAATTCTGGTAAGTGTATTCATTAGCCAGAAGTTAATTCGTCAGGCTCCTGTTGTTGCAAAGTAAATTTGCTGGAGAGACATTTTACTATACTACTGAATTCTACCCAGAGGGAGCTTTAATAGTTTGCCCAATCCGGGTTAATTATTGCCTGACCTGCCGGGGTACTTTAACTCTAACCACATATTTTTAAGAGCTAATTCAGGTTTTACATTGCTCTTAAGGTAATTTCTGGTTGCCTCTATTGTGTTGATAGCATCCTGGATGGTGAAATAAGAATATCTTTTTTCTTCCCTCCTTAGTTCTTCTATCTTATCAATATTAATTAATTCCGTACTCACACCCTCTTTTCTTACCCTCATAAAGCTTATAGGCGGCTCTCCTTTTTAAAACACGGATTTGGTCAATCTTTAGACAGGAGGAACATTTATCACAACTATCTATTTCCTCCCTCCTGCAGTTTAGTGCTTTAGCAAAATTTAAGGAGGTGGAGGTTTTCCCCACCCCCTGCCGGTCCTACAAATAGGTAAGCACCTGCGAGGGAGGAAGTAGCTATCTTTTTTTGAAGTATTCTCACAGCTTTTTGCTGACCCTTTATCTGTGCAAAAGACATAACTTCCGCTCAACTTAAATAATCTAATACGAGGCTTCCGATAATCTAATCTGTGTAATTTGGACTTTTATCTGTGAAATCAGAGATTTCTGACTTTTTAGAAATCTCGAAAAGTTGATTTGACAGATTTAAAATAAGTTATAAATTAGACAATGTTAAGTTAAAAACGGGGTAAGGAGGTGAAAAGTGATGCAAACAGCTTTTATCTTAATCAATGCCGATGCGGGAAAGACCTGGGAAATAATAGAAGGGTTGAAAAAAATTGAGGAGGTAGTGGAAGTTTATTCTACTGCCGGTGAATACGATATCATTGCAAAAATAATTTTCCCTAACCTTAAAACATTAGGTGAAATTGTGCCTAAAAATATTCAAAATATACGAGGAATCAAGAGAACCAATACTCTACTTACCTTCGAGGTTTATAAATATAGACGATATGAACCCTGTAAAGAAGCAAGAGAACTCGAAGATGGTGGAGAGGAGATAAAGCTTTATAGGCTTTGTAAAAAATGTAAGGAGCTTGAAAGCTGTATTTATGGTCAGCAAGTAATTAAACGAGGGATTGAACCCACCCCTTCGTTCAATCAAGATTAGATAGATAAGTTTATATTTTAGACAAGATAAGAAGAGAAAGGAGAGATGAGATGAGAGCAGTAATGCGTAAGCTTACCTCGCAAATTGATCTTACCGAAAGAGAAGTAAAAGCCACAATAATGGGGATAAAGGAAGATGAGATTGATGAGACCCAAATTGCTGGGTTTCTGGTTGCTCTCTTAATGAAAGGGCCAACAGTTGAGGAGATTGTTGCCATAGCTGAAACTATGAGAAAGATTTGCCTTCCTTTAAAACCCAAAGTGAAAGGGGAACTGGTAGATACGTGCGGAACCGGAGGTGGTTTTCCTACCTTTAATGTTTCTACCACCGTTGCTATTACCGCCGCTGCAGGAGGATTATATGTAGCTAAACATGGAAGTCGGTCAATTTCTCACAGTTCAGGTAGTGCCGATGCCTTTGAAGCTTTAGGAGTAAAGATAAAACTTACTCCTCCTCAGGCAGAAAAGTTGATTGAGAAAACAGGAATAGCTTTTGTAAATGCAGCTTATTTCCATCCTCTTATGGGTAAAATCTGGCAGCCAGAAAATAAGTTGGGAATAAAGACCGTATTCTTTACTATCATCGGTCCTTTAATTAACCCGGCAAGAGCTCGTTGCCATATAAATGGAGTCTATCAACCACAATTAGTGAAAAAGGTAGCTGAGGTGTGGGCGAGGCTCGACCATAAACATATTCTGGTAGTTCATGGAATGGATGGATTAGATGAGATATCTTTAGTGGGAGAAAGCAGTATTGCTGAAGTAAGAGATGGTGATGTAGAGGATTACACCATTGTTCCTGAAGATGTGGGTCTTAAAAGATGCAAGATTGAACAATTGAACGGAGGCTCACCCGAAGATAATGCAAAAATAATCAGGGATATTTTTAAGGGCAAAGAAAAAGGACCAAAAAGGGATATGGTTATCCTTAATAGTGCAGGTGCTTTGGTAGCAGGAGATAAAGCAAAAAATCTTAAAGAAGGAGTAGAAATCGCGCGAGAAATTATTGAAAGTGGAAAAGCTTACCAGAAATTAGAGGAATTGGTAGAAACTTCTCATATAGTATAAAATAATGAAACTCACCGAAGCAATTAAGAGAGCAAAAAGAGGGGGGAGAGTTCCCTTAATTGCAGAAATTAAAGCTTGCTCTCCCCAGGAGGGAAATCTTTTAAGGGGACGCGACCCGGTAGAGGTTGTCTCTCAATATAGAAAAGGGGGAGCAGTAGCTATTTCAGTGGTTACCGAGGCACGGTATTTCGGAGGAAATATAGAAATCTTAAAGAAAGTAACAGAGCAGAAAAAGCTCCCTGTTTTAAGAAAAGATTTTATTAATACAGAAAAAGAGGTGGAAAAGACAAAAGAGTTAGGGGCGGATGCTCTCCTTTTGATTACCGCTAGGCTTCCTCCCGGGAAGTTAAAGAGATTAAATGAGTACGCTCGTTCGATAGGATTAGAGACTGTGGTTGAGATTCATACAAGAGAAGAGTTGGAAGGAGTAAAAGAGCTAAATCTGGATATTTTAGGGATAAATAATAAGAATATCTTAAGTTTAGAAAGAGGGGAGGATAAAATTGAAGTTACCCTTTCTCTTCTTCCTTTTATTCCTCCGGGGGTGATTTTACTGAGCGAGAGTGGAATAAGAAAAGTAGAGGATGCAAAAATCTTAATAAAAAAAGGGGTGGATGCTCTTTTGATGGGGACAACGCTTTTAAAAGCGGATGATATTTATCAAAAGACGAGAAAAGTGGTATGGTTAAAATAAAAATTTGCGGGATAACTTCTCTAAAGGATGCTCTTTTATGCATAAAGGAAGGGGTAGATTTTTTAGGTTTTGTCACTGAATATCCTGTTTCTGTTCCCTGGAATGTATCTCGAGAGAAAGCACAAGACTTAATCCGAAAGGTAAAGAATAAAGTTAATACAGTAGTAGTCACTTCAGGAGAGGTATCTAAAATCTTAGAGATTGCCCAGTTTACCAGTCCCCATTTTCTTCAACTTCACGGTAAAGAGAGTCTGATAGATATGAGGAGGATAACCAAAAAATTAAAAAAAAGAGGTATAAGAGTGATTAAAGCTCTTTCTCTAAATAATAAAACTTATCAAGCTTTCTTTGAAATACAGGATCCCTTAAAGGCAGCAAAAGCTTTGGAAAAGGTAGGAATTTTTGCTCTCACTCTGGATAGCAAAACCAGTGCTATGCCTGCAGGAACAGGAGTTCCTTTAAACTGGGAACTGGCAAAGAAAATTAAGAAAGATATTTCTTTGCCTTTAATTTTAGCGGGAGGGCTCTCTTCTGCAAATGTGAAAAGAGCAATAAGAATTGTTAAACCTTTTGCTGTAGATGTGTTAAGTGGTGTGGAAACAGATTTTAAAAAAGACCCTGAGAAAGTTTCAAGTTTTATTAAGGAAGTCAGGAAAAAGGGCTAACGAGGTAAAAAATGGTATCTGATAAAAGAGGATATTTTGGAAGGTACGGTGGCCGTTTTGTTCCCGAAGTTTTAATGCCGGCGTTAAAAGAGCTGGAGCAAGCTTACTTTAGCTTAGGAAAAGAGAAAGATTTTCAGGAAGAGCTGGATTATTATTTAAAAGATTATGCTGGAAGGCCAACTCCTCTTTATTTTGCTTCACGTCTTTCTCAAAGGCTTAAGGGTCCAAAAATATACCTTAAAAGAGAGGATTTGCTTCATACCGGGGCTCATAAAATCAACAATACCTTAGGACAGGTGCTTTTAGCTAAAAAAATGGGAAAAAGACGCATTATTGCTGAGACAGGAGCAGGTCAACATGGAGTAGCTGCAGCTACAACTTGCGCTCTTTTGGGAATAAAATGTGTAGTTTATATGGGAGAGGAAGATGTAAAAAGACAGTCTTTAAACGTTCTCAGGATGAAAGCCTTGAAAGCGGAGGTTATTTCTGTAAAAACTGGCTCCCGTACTCTTAAGGATGCTGTAAATGAAGCCTTACGAGATTGGGTAACCAATGTGGAAATAACCTTTTATGTTTTGGGCTCTGTAGTAGGGCCCCATCCTTATCCTACAATGGTAAGGGATTTCCAATCTGTTATCGGTAGAGAAGTGAAGAGGCAAATTATGGAAAAAGAGAAAAGACTTCCTGATTATCTTATTGCTTGTGTAGGGGGAGGAAGTAATAGTATGGGA
>JAYEHT010000023.1:0-5293 GCA_034659655.1 Candidatus Aerophobota bacterium
GTCTTTTCTGTCTCCCTTAACCCAGACTTTCTTTACCACTCCTAACTTCTCCAGCTCCCGGATATTTAAGCTGGCCCCTCCCTTGCTTATCTTTAGCCTTTCTACCATATCATTAAGGCAAAGAGGTTTATCGCTAAGAAAAAGGACGGCGTAAAGCTGACCGATGACCCTGCTTACTCCCACCGTGGCAGTCAGGCGGCCAATACCTTCGGTAAACCCTGTTAGATAGAAAAACTTATCTAACAGGGTAAATCTGTAGGTCTCCATAGCGTTTTACAATCTCTTTTTTCGACAACCTTGTCGTTAATCGTCCGTTAATCGTCCGTTAATCGTCCGTTATATCCGCAAACCATAATGAGCTCCCCTTCCTTTACCAACCATCTTGATAATTTTTTTCTTAACCATATCTGATAATTCCTCATGGGCAACCGTTTTCTCAACCTTACAGATATCACAATAAGTCTTTCTATCTATTTTACCATATTCTTTAATATATTTTATAACTTTAATCTGCCTTTGATTTAATCCTAAACTTTTCAAATATTCTTCAGTTACTTTCCCTCGGAATGCAACCACAAGACTTCCAGAAATTTCTTCAAATAAAGGCTCGGGTAAGCTATAATCTAAACATTCTTTAATAATTCTATTTGTTCCTGTTCCCCACTGCTCTATATATTTAATCAAAAAGAAGCATTTTCCAACTAAAGGATTTCTCAAAATCGAATCATGCTTTTTTCTTAAATCCTCTATTGTTAATGGCTTTGGTAAAGGTCCACAACCCCAGATTTCAATCCTATCATTAAAAATTCTTACCTGAACATTACCCGTAATTTCATAATCTCTATGGCAAATAGCATTTGTTATTGCTTCCCTTATTGCTCCAATCGGGTACTCCCATCTCTCAATTCTTTCAGTTCCTTTGATTTCGGCATGTAGCTTAATATGTTCTTTAATAAATTCTAAACTGTCTTCCCTTTGATCAATTATATCCCCCCCAAAAACTTTCATATCAATAAACTCTAAAGGCTCGGTCCCTTTAAAACGAGCGCATCTTACCTCTGCCTGCAGAAAAAATTTTTGAGGATTTTTACCAAACAAAAGAACTGCCGCATTCGTCAATTTACTATTTTTTTATCAAATTCAATCTTTTTAAAGCTTCTCTAACTGAAATAGTTGGGATGATATCTAATCTCCTTTCAAACCTTCCTTTTTTCAAAAACCGTTTAATTTTTTCTTCATCAATATCTTTTAAACTTGCTCCTTCACAGATTTGCTCATCCCAATAGGTTTTACCTCCAAATTCTTTTGCTAATGCTCTGATTTCTGAAGAAGAAATCCTTTGGTTTGTATCCCCGACTCTCTTATAGGCATAACTTTTGGAGAAAACCGGCTTTTCGTTTGATTCTTTAACCTTTATTGAAACTATCTTTTTATTGTCAATTTTACAAATTTTTATTTCCGGAAAAATTTGAGGGTCTGTATTTCTTTTTATATACCCTGCTAAATCTCTGACTGTTTTTCTACCAATTTGAACTCCTTTAATCTCTCTTTTATCAGAAATTCCGATGAGGATAATTCCCCCTTTTGAGTTTGAAAAAGATGAAATACTTTCTCCAACTTCATCCTTCAATTGTAGAGATTCCTTAAACTCAACAGTCTCTGATTCACCCCCCAAACCATCTCTTTCAAATTCATTGCGCTTTATCCCTCTTTAATTTTTTCTCTTCTTACTTCTTAGGTTTCTATCCCTTTTCAGTTGAAAAGATACTATTCAGCATTCTTTCAGTGAACCCCCGTTAGATAGAAGAACTTATCTAACGGGGTAAATCTATCAGAAGCTTTAAATAGGTTTTCATTCATAGAGAAAATGTCCTTTTCTTAATTACCCTTTTTTACATTTACAAAAATACATTAGAGCTCACCTCTATAAAAATACAATACGATTCCTCATCTCCTCTACCAATTTTGTCTCAACTAAATTCTTGATTTGTCGAATATATTCACCAATAGACATCTTTTGTTGATGGACATAAATGAGACCATAATGTTCTCTATTAGACTTTGCAGCTATGCCAAGAAAATCATCATCATGTGTAAATATTATTGCCTTTTCTTCAAAAGCATATTTTAATTGCTCTTCATCTGTGAGACCAAGCTTACCCGCATCTTTAGAAGACCATGCATCAATTCCTCTGCGTTTTAAACCCTCTGCAACTCTAACATCTACACTTTCATCTATATAAACTCGAATTTTTTCTCGCTTCATTATTACCTTGTCCAGTTAATGAGGATTTTTAAACTCCTTGATGCGCTCCTTTCGTTTTTTAATTTCTTGATCTATCTTTTCTTGGTGTTCATAGTAGTAGGATAAAGCATCATGCACTTGAGATAAAGTAAGATATGGATGAGCATTAATTATCTCATCGGGAGTATAACCTAAATACTCATATTCAATAACAATATCGATAACTCTTGTTCGCGTACCTGTAATAATAGGACTTCCATTACTGATTTGCTTATTCTGGGTAATATAAGGATGTTTAACTGCTATCTTATCCATCATAATTATTTATCGCCTCCTCTATAAGTCTTCATTTACTCCCCAGGGTGACGCTCCACGAGGCAAGCCTCATGGCTTCTGCTTAGTTTACTAAACATTTTTTTTCCTGCTTCATAGACGAAAGTAACCTTTCATCTCCACAGGCGTTAATTCCCGCTCGCCCAGCGGTAAGGATATTTAAGTGGTAGCCAGGCGGCCGATACCTTCAATAAACCCCGTTAGATAGAAAAACTTATCTAACAGGGTAAATCTGTAGGTCTCCATAGCGCTTTACAATCTCTTTTTTCGACAACCTTGTCGTTAATCGTCCGTTATATCCGCAAACTATAATGAGCTCCTCTTCCTTTACCAACCATCTTGATAATTTCTTTCTTAACCATATCTGATAATTCCTCATGGGCAACCGTTTTCTCAACCTTACAGATATCAAGAGGAGATGGTGCAAAAAGGGTCAGCTCTCAATATAGTCTGATAGTCTAGTAGCCGTTAGTCTGATAGTCCTGAGTCAGAAACGGAGTCAAAAACTGAAAACCTTATACAACTTAAACCCATTTTGACCATCTGTTCCGTCCGCTCGGTCATTCATTTCAATTCCTTTTTAGCAATTCCAAGCAACTCTTGAGCAAGATTGATAATAAATTCAGCATCTTTAGGTTCAAGCTGAGCACGTGGTCTATAACGCGCTTTTGCTCGTAAATCCAGAGCAAGATTAAGGTTTCGTCCCAAATACTCTGGGATCTTTTTAGTTAAAACAAAAATTTTTCCAAATTGTCCAACAATACCACCATGTGAAGAAGCAAGTGGAGTTTTTGTACTAATGATTAATGCTTTAACTAAAAGTTCAGAAGCATTGTATCCGCTGTCAATTGAGAAGCGAAGCTTATCTTCGTTAAACGCATCTTTTGCATAATTGAGATATTCTTCAGCTAAATCAAGATAATCTGTAAAATCCAATTCCCACTCGGTACCAGTCAATCTTGTAAAGAGGGGTCTTCCAAACTCAAGAACTTCCCAGAGAAAGGGAGAGCGACCTAAAGATTGTTCGAATTCTTGTTTTGACATAAGGATAGTTTCGATCAATTTTCCTCCTTCGCAAGCAATTTTAAAACTTATTTCACTGGCTACCTCCAGGAGATTACGTTCATCTATGTCAGAATAAACAACCAATACATCGATGTCACTTTCTGATGTCGCCGTCCCCTTGGCTGTGCTTCCAAATAGATAGATACCCAATATTTTTTCGCCAAAATGGTCTCTCAATTTTGAAACAAAGTAATCCATCACATCTTTTACTTTCATTTTTTAATCTCTTTCTACTATCCTTGCTGACATACCCTATATAGCTGATAGCTCATAAATCTTTTTATAATCCTTTAATCCTGTTTTTTCTTCTTCATTTAAGTCTGGGCTGACATCTTCTATTAGATTTTCAGTTTCCACCATTGTATCATAAGCAATTTTCATCCTGCTTCTGACTGCCTCAAGGGAAGCAAGCTCTACATTTCTGTAATTATAAGTATTTTTAAGTTCTTTAATGTATAGCGCCTTTTCAATGGGAGCAAGAGAGCTTTGAAGAGTATTGCGCAAGTCTGGCTAAATAGGTCGTTTAATTTACGGTATTTCTAAAATTTCCTTGCAATTACTTTGAAGACCTGTTCGAGCGTACGCTCATAGGAAGCCTCAACATTTAACTCGTTTCCAATATGCTTGTGATGAGGAAACGTTTTGACATCCCAATCAGGAGCATTATCCCATCTAATTAATAACCTCTTTGATTTATCCTGCCAGTGATAACTATATTTACGAGCTTCACCTTTGATGACCGTTTCCCGGATATATAGAACTGAATCATCCAAAAGAGTTATTTCGGTCCGTAACCTGAATGACGGTCCCGCCCGTTCATATTTTACAATCCTATACTCTTTAATAATGTTGGCATATTTACTAAGAAGTTTTAGCACTTTTGAGCCCTTTTATTTTCTCTTCCCACCACTGAAGAGCTGCCTCAGCAAACTGCCAGTCTTCAAGGTCCTTCTCCTTCTTAAAATCCTCTTTACCTCTTTTTTGGTGAAGAAGTCGTTCAAATTCCTCAACCTCCATCCTATATTTCTTAGCGAAAAAGTCGTACTCGGCTTGATATTGATCTCTTCGAGCTAATGATATTAAAAGAGCAGAATCTTTTAGAAATTCATCTGATGAACCATACCCTTCTTGTTTTAAGACATCATTGACTTTTTTAACAGACATAATCTCCTCCTTTGAGATTAAATTGGTAAAGAAATTTTCCCGCATATGGAAAGAGCAATCCAGGGAGAAGTATTTATGACAATACTTTTCTCCTTTTGGGTCATTTTTGCGATTCCTTTAAAATTTCATCCAAATTTACCTGAAATGGGGAAACTTTATATTGACCTAATCTCATCAAGAATTCTACTCTGTTTACCCCTGCTAATTCTGCAGCTTTACCAGAGGATAATTTCCCAAGTTCATAAAGTTTTAAAGCAAGGATAAACCTTGCCTCTTGCTCAAACTCCTCTTTATCTACCTTAAGGGAAAGCAAAACATCTTCTGGATATTTTATTGTCAATCTATTGAACTTTTGCATCCTGACACCTCCTATTCTTTAAAGACCATTTATATTATGTAATAGATTAGTTTTCCTAAAAGAGTGAATGTAAGTAGTAGATTAGCTTCTATAAAGCTTAGCCCTCCTCTTTTCAGGAAATCTTACCC